>JALONZ010000298.1 GCA_025454675.1 Anaerolineae bacterium
ACCCCGCCGAATGTGGCTAAATAGGGTGTGGATTGCATGGCGGTGTAATATTGTTCATCGCCAGTGGTGATGAATAGTTCCGCCGCCGCCCAAAAGAGTTCATCGGTGATAGTCGTATCATCATAATTTCCGCCACCATTGCCTGGTGTGTTCCCTGCGATGGCGATGGGGTTATCCTGCCCCGCTTGGAAGGCAATCACAGCGGCATTTAGACATTTTTCCGCGAAAGCATCATCAATCCCGCGCCAAATCCGCGCACATTGGGCGGCAGTCGCGGCGAGGTTATAAGTGGCGGCGGTGGACGGTGGGAATACATAACGCCCGTTTCCCTCCGCAAATTCGTTATTATTATCAAATTCAGTGGGTGGCAAGGCGGGGAATCCATCCCATACCATGCTGTGCAGTTTATGATGCACCATACCCGCCTGCGGATAGCCTTCTGGCACTTGCATGGACAGCATCCATTCCATTTGCCAACGCGCTTCGTCTAAAATATCAGACAGTCCGTTCCCACTTTCGGGGATATTCAGGCTACTATCGGGATAGGCATTCGGCAGGCGTTCATACAGATTCAGCAATGTCCACAAGCTAATGCCACCATTGACGACATACTTGCCATAATCACCCGCATCATACCAACCACCAACCGCATTCAGGGTATAATCGCACCCGTCCCATGTCGTGCCTTGTGGGTCTGTTCCTTTATAGCAGGTCACAGCGTTATCGGTGATATGACCTGCGGGGCGGGCATAATCGTCACCTGCGAATTGAGGTAATAATTCGATACCGCTCCGATTCAGATAAAAATAACGGGCGGCATCCGTCGTCATTTGCGAATATAAATTTGTGCCGATGGTGAACGGGTCACTCGTCACACTATTTATCATCAGCCGATACGTCCCTGGTGTGGTATACGCGCTAAAATCAGCAATATGCACCATATCGCCCGATGCAGGGTCTTGAATCGGCTTGCCTGTCAAACCCGCATACACCATCTCGCCCGTCTGCACATCAATCAGTGACCACGCGGTGGAAAAATTGCCACCATTCGCCAACATGCCAAAATGAGGCGCATTCGGGAAATACCCGACTTGGTTCACCGAAATTTCTGGCTCAATGACAACGACAATGGGTTCGGGGGATTTTGCTTCTGGAATGTTTGGGTTGCCCATTTCGTAAAATACTCCAAATCCAAATACGGACGGATTTTGATAACTGCTATCATTGGTATCTCTGGCAGACCAAATCAATTTCACATCGCGCCCACCACCCGATGACCCGTTGGCGTGGGTTTGAATGCCCATTGTCGCGCCGTGTTCGAGTATGAACCCGTCTGGAATCGGGACGGATGCCTCAAAGCCCCACCCGCCTTCGATGCGGAACACATACGCCGAAAAATTGGATTGTGACGCATTCGTCCCCGTGAATACCAAGCCTTGCGGGTCGGTGTTGCCGATATTGCCCGGATTCACATTCACTTGGAACACACCATCGCCATAACTGGTGCGGGTCAGGTCATTGGAGAAATTCATATAGAATTCCATCGAATCTTCATTCCAAAAATCGGTGCCATGTTCGCCTGTGACGATGGTCGCATCGGGCATGAGCATGTAAATATACAGATTTTCGCCATCCGATGCCAACGCCCATTGATAAAATCCGTTTTCGGTGGGGTCGGTGGAGGTCATCGTGCCTTTTTCGACCACATCAAACGGGATGCCGTTCCAATCGTTCAGGTTGCCATCCAATGTGATGCCCACAGGGAACGGGATATACATCACTTGTTCAGGGATATGCGCCACCATATCGGCAGGATTGACCAAGCCTTCGCCGTCCATCGTGGGTAATGTGACCGTTGCCACTTCCGCTTCGGCTTCAGTTTCCACCACAGGCGCACATTCAACCGCCAGTTCTAACCATTTTGCACTTTCGCTGTTATCCGCATAACTCAGCCCATAGCCATAGGGGAATAATGGGGCTTCACAGCCTTCGGTGGGCAGGGTTTCAAAATCGAATGGCAATTGTGCCACATTACGTTGCCATGTATACGACAATTTGCCGACAAAATCCTTATCCCCAAACAGCACATCCGCCATGCCCGCGCCTTCTGAACCCGGTAGCCATGCCGCCACAAACGCATCCGCCACGTTCAACGCGCCTTCAATCACCAACGGACGACCCGAATATAACACGATGATGAGCGTGTCTACTTGGTCACGCATTTTGTTGATGAGGCGCATATCCCGCCCACCGAGCGCAACCAAATCATTATCGCCAAACCATTCGGCATACGGTTGTTCACCGACCACGACAATCCCAATATCACCGCGCACAGGATTGCCATTTTCGTCATTGAACACACCCGCAATGTCATAACGGACGGTTGAATTCGCGCCAAATTCGGCTTCGAGGGCATCGCGCAGGGTTGTCCCTGGCAAACCATCCACGCCCACGCCTTGCCATTCAATCGTCCAACCGCCTGCTTGCATCCCAATATTATCCGCACCACCACCCGCGATGAATACGGTTTGTTCAGCATCACGCACAAGGGGCAACGCGCTATTTTCATTCTTGAGCAACACCAGCGATTCGCTCACGGCTTGGCGTGCGACGGCGCGGTGTTCATCTGAACCCACCTCTGCCAGCAGATTTTCATCGCCATACGGACGTTCAAACAAGCCCATCTCAAATTTGACGCGCAAAATATTGCTCACGGCTTGGTCAATGCGCTCCATCGAAATATCGCCCTTCTCCACCGCTTCTTTGACGGTGTTGATAAAGCGCATATAATCATATGGCACCATGTTCATATCCACGCCTGCATTGATGGACGCGACCATCGCATCATAATAATCAGGCGCGACATCATCCATCCCCGCCCAATCCGACACGATGAAGCCTTCAAAGCCCATTTCATCAATCAGAACATCTTGAATCAAATAGGCTTGCCCGTGCATCCGTATCCCGTCCCAACTGGAATACGAAATCATGATATTCCGCGCTCCGTTGTCGATGACCACTTGATACGGTGGCAGATGAACACGGCGCAAAGTCGCTTCGTCCACATCGGTTAACCCACGGTCTAATAAGCCGTCCTCTTGTGGGGATGTGCCGTATGCTGTGCCACCATCACCGACAAAATGCTTGGGGGTCGCCAAAACACTTTCAGGCGCGGATAAATCATCACCTTGCAAGCCCAACATCATCGCCAACGCCAATTCAGTGACGAGTTCTGTGTTTTCGCCATAACCTTCGTATGTCCGCCCCCAACGTATATCTTGCGGGACGGCAAGAACGGGCGAATAATTCCAATAAATGCCCGTGGCAATCATCTCGCGGGCAGTGACGCGCCCAATTTGGGTTATGAGTTCCGCGTTGCGGGTCGCGCCCAAGCCGATGTTATGCGGAAAAATCACCGCGCCGTATAGGTTGCTATGACCATGCACCGCGTCCACGCCGTAAATCATCGGGATTTGGAGCGGGGTGCTGAGGGCGGCATCTTGATAGCCGTGAACCATCTCCATCCAGCCTTCGGGCGTGTTATTGCCCGTTGGGTAGCCACCTCCCCCACTGAGTACCGCGCCGATAAAATATTGCGACACAGCTTCGGGGGTGATGCTATTTTTTTCAATCAGCGTCATCTGACCAATTTTTTCTTCTAACGACATGCGCCCCAACAAATCCGCCACACGGTCAGGGACAGGTGCATCTGGATTTTGATAGACGGGGGTGTCCTCTTGTGCCATCACCACCGAGAAGGATAATAGGCATATCAGCAAAAATAATAATCGGGTTTTCATGGGAATCCTTTCAAATAAGACTATTAAAGTTATTTATCCCCCATCCCCAACCCTTCCCCCATCAAATAGGGGAAGGGAGCGCAGAAAAGCAGGTTTTATTCCCCCTCTCCATGCAATGGGGAGGGGGCTAGGGGGTGGGGATTGAAATCATAACACATATATCTTGAAAACCGGTTTCTGTTTGGCTGTAATGAAAACCGTATGGATATAACACAGGAGATAAAGCAAGCTATTTTTTATTTTTTAGCCAAGATACGGATAAGGTGCAATCAACAGAAACCGCTTTCCGAAAGAATGTAAATCTTTTTTAGAGATTTGTCAAGGATGAGAGACTTAAATTATAGGGTTTACGCATGAAAATAAAAATAGGCTTATCGAATCATCTGTTTTACGCAGGGTGTTAAAACAACCCTGCTAGGCAAAGACCTATAAGCGCA
>JALONZ010000007.1 GCA_025454675.1 Anaerolineae bacterium
GATATTCGCATTGGTAGCACCATCACACTCCGCAATATCACCCCGAATCAAATCGCTTTCACTGTCCAAGAAGGTCATTTAGAGACGGTCACAGGCGAATATATCGAAGCGGGTGATACGCTCATCGCCCAAACCGATGATTTTGGCAATATTGTTTATTGGCAAGAAAGCCGCCCCGCCACTACAGAAGAATTGACCTTCGGTGACATTGCCAATCGCGCCCTCGCCATCACCGAAACCGAATCATCTGCGCCAGAGACGAATGAAGCGGGCGAAATTATTCATATTGTCGTGCGCGGGGATACGCTGTTCAGCATCGCCCGCCAATATAATGCCAGTATGCCCGCCATTGTCGCCCGTAATCAACTCACAGACCCGCGCAATATTGTTGTGGGACAACGCCTGTTCATCCCCAACCCGAATAGCGGATTTGTGGGGTTAGATGATAGCCCACAAAATCCGCCGATTGCCACCCAAGAAGTTGTTGGTGTAGATTGTAGCACCTTCGCACCGACTAGCCCGTTACAAGGCTTGATGTTGGGCGATAATACCTTCCAATGGACACCAGTAACTGGTGCGACCAGTTACCGCGTCATCGTCACCAACCTGACAGAAGCGCGGAGTGTGGCATTTGATGCCCCTGCCCCGTTCACATCACTGGTCGGATTTGTGGAACAAAGCACAGTCGGCGGTGGATTTGATTTTGCGTGGCGTGTTCAAGCCTTGCAAAATGGCGTGGTGGTATGTGATAGTGGCGATAGGGTGATGCAACGCGGGGGTGTGCGCTACTTTACGGCATCATGGGCGTGTGTGCAACCAAATATCATTGTCGTGACCTATAGCGGGGTGTTGCCAGATGATACCATCACGGCACAATTTTATAACCCCGTCACCGCCCAATATGAAAAACAAACAGGACCGGGGCAAACAGGCACGCTCACTTTCAGAAATATGACCGGTGGCGGATACTTAGGCATCGCATTCACCTCATCAGGTGAACAAGTCGCACTCACGCCAGACCCATTATTGGCGTGTCCTTGATTCAGAATAAACATTTTTGGCATATACTGAGTGATGGAAGGCTTATCACTCATGACAACAACGAGGGATTTATCGATGAGACGATTTTGGATATATATATTGATTATGGGCGTGTTTGGGATTAGCATTTTACCACCCTTATCTGCCCAAGAAGATGATGTATGCCCACCCATCATCACCGATGCCATTATGCTGGCGGGCGAAAGTTGTGATGATTTGGGGCGCAATTCTGCCTGTTATGGGCATAATCAGGTGATGGCATCCTTCAGTAGCGAAGATACCGCCGAAAATTTTTCTGAGCCTGCGGATATTGCGGAATTGGCGGATGTGGTCAGCATCAGCACCGCCGCCTTGAATGCGGATGAATCGGTTTGGGGCTTGGCACTCATGAATGTGCAAGCCAATATCCCCGATACAATACCCGGTCAAGCCGTCCTATTCTTTTTGATGGGCGAAACTGAAGTCGAAAATCGTGCGACACAGCTCACCGAAATTGTGCCGACCAACATCACCATCACCGCATCAGAACGGGTCAATATCCGCAGTGGCGCGGGGCGCAATTTTAATGCACTCGGCACAGCCGACCCCAATAGTGTGCAATCTGCAACGGGCATCAGCGAGGATGGGGAGTGGGTGCGTGTAGTATTTGATGATGCAGACGGCTGGATTAGCCGTAGCCTGATTACACCACAAGATGAAACCGCCTTTAATAATCTACCTATAGCATCTGAAGAAATTTTATCACCCATGCAAGCCTTTTATTTCACCACAGGCGCGGGAAGCCCTACTTGTAAAACTGCGCCCGATGCGTTGGTCATTCAAAGCCCAGAACGGTTATCGGTCAATTTAACCATCAACGGCGCAAAGGTAAAAATTGGGTCTACTATCGTCCTCACCACCGTGATGGGAGATGATACACAAGATGATGAATTGGCAGATAATTGTCGGCGGACAGAAGCCATTGTGTTAGATGGCGAATTGGTGACGAATCGTAATAGCCTGCAAATTCCGATTGGGCATTCGGCATTTTTTACGGCTTGTACCGATGAAAATGGGGATGTCGTCCCACAAGATGATTGGGAAGCGGATGGCATTGTATCCGAAGAACGACTGGCGCAATTTGCCATTTTAGAGACCCTTCCCGAAGGCTTGTTGCATTATCCCATTCGCATTCCCACCCGTGATGAAATCGAAGAAGCCTTACGCCCAACCCCCGCACCGAATAACAATAATGCCAACTCGTCAGACAATACGAATCAGGACAATAATGATGACGATGATGATGATTCAACCAGTGGTGTAGATTGCAGTAATTTCTATGCGGTATCGCCATCTGATGAAATTCAATGGGGTGTTCAAGAATTTCGTTGGTCGCCTGCGGTGGGTGCAGAATTTTATTATTTCACCCTTGTGCGGAACGATAATTTACCGGGTTCAGTGTTCATCAGTCAAGTGGGGGGTGTAGCCGAATCGGTCTTTGCGGATGTTGGGATGGGGGCATTATATCAGGTGGGGCGTGCTACCGATGTGATTTGGCAAGTGGAAGCATGGGCGCAAGATGCCAATGGACAGTATTATAAAGCCTGTTCCACCGATACAATTCGTGTACGGCGAAATATAGCCTCATTTACAGATATTTGCAATGCGTTAGGCGGGGTTGAAATAGCCCCGAATGATTGTCGTGATGGGGCATCGTTCACAGCACCTGTCATCACCATTCCCAATTAAATGCGATGTTTTCCGTAGTGGCATGATATATCATGCCACTACATCACCATTCTATCCCTACAACTGAAACCCACCCGTGATATACACCACTTTATGCACATAATTTTCGACATAATTTAACAGGCGATCATGCAAGGCTCGCCAATCTTCACTTTTTAACACCTCGCGTACTGTGTCGAGGTCATCGCCGATGGCTTCTGCCAAAATTTGGCGCGATGGCTCACGACTATACACCGTATACCACGCCCATGTGGGTTTAATCCCCAACCGATTGACACCCGGTAGCCATTCGCGCACGACAAATTCAAAATATTCTTGGTCTTGCCCCGATTTTATATCCCACTGCATCAACAATTTGACATTCATAACACTACACTCTCAGGCTAGGCTTGCGGTCTCAAGACGATGACTTGGGGTTGTTCTGGCAAGGTGCCCGTCACACGGAGCATATCCTCTTCTTGCGCCTTGCTCAAACCCATTTCTTTCAAAAACTTCTCAACGGGTTCTAAATGGTCATTCAAACCACTCAACCCATAGTGCATCGGCACAATATAGCTTGGCTCTAATAACGAAATGACTTCGGTGGCGGCACTGGCTTTGAGGGCATTGCCCCCGCCAACAGGCACCAGCGCGACATGAACCTCGCCAATAGATTCTAATGTGGATTGGTCTGGCACATGCGATAAATTACCGAGATGCACCACCGAAATATCATCGTATTTGAACACATAACCCACATTTTGAACCACCGATTCGCCGACATAATGAAGTGGTATCCCATAAATGAACACCCCGCCAATTTCGTATTCACCCGCCCCGGTCAGCACATGCTCATACCCTTTTACGGCTTCCAGATTATTATAATCGGGGTGATTTTGGCTGAGTGTCACCACATCCGCTTTCAGTTTGGGAATTGCCAAGCCAATATGCTCCGAAAAGGGGTCGGTAATAATGGTTAAACGCCCACGTTCCGTTATCTTAAAACAATTTTGACCATACCACGTAATATCCAACGTGTTCCATCCTTATTGTTATCGAATCATTCACACCATCATTATAGCATATTTGTTTTGTGTTGCGCCTATCTGTTTAGGTAGGGTGGAATAACCCCCAGTAGGCGCTGGCTCAATTGGATTGCAAAATCTTGTTCATAACGCATATTCAATTTTTCGGCAGTCGTCATGGCTTTCTGAAGCGCGACAAATGTCGCTTGGCGGTCGTGATGCAAAAATGCCCGCCAACCGATAAGGATGAGTAAAATCGGTTCTGCCATATCAAACGGTTTAGAGAATTTCTTGAATTTTTTCAGGATGAGGTCTATCACATCGCCAAATTCGGGCAAGGGTATTTCTTCATATAAACTCAAGAAATACATTAGCAGTAGTTGATAGCCCTCCACCAGATAAAATGCGGTGGATGTGAGGTCTTGTATCATCTCAAGCGCAATTTGGGCAAAGTCTGCGGCTTTATCGGGTTGATTCAAATTGTGATAGACCCATGCCATCATCGCATTCAAACGCATTACGCCCCCCCTATCGGCACTCTGTTCATAAAATATCAATGCCGATTCGCCATATCTGGCGGCTTCATCCCATGCGTTTTGTCGGATAGCACCACCAATCAGGGCGCTATAAGCCGATGCAATGCCTTGCACCGTATTGGAGCGTTCTGTCATCATCAGGGTTTGTAAAGCGGCATGATGTGCATCATCAGCATCGCCTCTAAAATGATAGGCGTGACGGAGCATGACATAAATTTCTTCTTGACGGCGCACATGCCCCGATTTGACCGCCAAATCCATCCCGGTTTGTAAGGTCGTTAAGCCGTTATGCCATTGTCCACGCCCCAATAGATAAACCCCTTCAATCATATGTAACCATGTCGTGACGGCGGGGTCATCTACCGACTGAATCAACCGATGCGCCCGTTTGCCATAATATTGCGCCAACCGATGCAACGGGATAACCCCCATGACCAGCAACATCGAAGCGGTATGGCGCAGTAATTGCGGACGACAACTTTCACCACCCCGTTCTGCCAAATTATGCCCCAATAAGATATGATAAATCGCGCCGATTTTATCATTGATATAAAATCCATTTTGCGCCAACACTTCACAGGCTTGCGATGCAATCCGATAACGGGTTGCGTCCACCAAATTTGGTTTGGGATTGATAAACCGATAACGTATTTGGCGCAACGTTTGCCTCAATGCCCCGCCCAATGTGGGGTTATCCTGAATATCGGCAGATATAAGCGCCCGTGTTGCATGTTCACTGCTTTTATCCAACATCCCCAATGCCAAATAAGTCTGCCCCATTTGCAATTGCAACCCCGCATATTGCAAATTATCCAACACGACAGACCCATTTTCGTGCAAAGATAACGCGCGTTCCAAATAGGTGAGTGCGCGTTGATTTGCGCCTGTCCGCAAGGCACGTTCTGCCGCCTTCATCGCATAAACCGATTCTTTGCGCGGTTGTTGGGCATTTGCCCAATGTTGTGCCAATGTCGCGTAATATTCGGGCGAATCTGGATACAACAATTCGATTGCCTCTGCCAATTGATGAGAATAAGCGCGATTGGCGGCTTCATCCAAATTTTCTAGCAATGACTCACGCATTTTATCATGAGCAAAGCGCCACCCACCTTCATACCCCTCTAAAACTGCCACATCCGCGGCAACGGTTAAATGGGCTTCAATGGTGGCTAAATCTTGTTTGAAAACAGTCGCCAATAACACAGGGTCAATGATACGCCCCGCCAGCGCCGCCATTTGCAAAATGGGACGAACAACAGGTGCAACCCGCGCCAGCCGATTTTCTAATACACGGCGCACCCCACCTGCAAATAAACTTTCGGGGACGGTAGAAGCGCCAATCGCATCCAAATTGCCAATCGCATCGGCTAAATGGCGCATCACCTCCACGATGAAGAACGGATTCCCCTCAGATTCACGTTCTAATAAATTGACAACCGCGTCATTTTTACCGGTTTGCCCTATCATGGATGCTGATAATTGGGCAATATCTTCGCGCGATAGGCGTGCCAGTTTAATCACTTCTGCGCCTGTGAGCAGGTTGGGCAAATCAGGGCGTTCTTCATCCCGATAATTCCCCACCACCATCAAGGGTTGGGTGTGGGTTAAATGAATCAATGCCTTGAGCAAATCAAGTGAATCATGCGCCCAATGCAAATCTTCTAAAATAATCAGAGTTGGCTTGGCATCCCCCACGAATAGGCGTGTGATGGTGTCTATTAGGCGGGAACGATTGGCAAGTGGGTCTAATGGGGGCGGGTCTGCGATGGGGGTATCAATCACCTGTGCCAAATCGGGGATGATGGAGCGCAACACCCCTGCATCTAATGGCGATAAATCACGTTCTAAACATAATAATGCCAGTGGTTCACGCCACATCTCAAATGCCCGCCGTGATTCGCGTGTTGCACCGCCCCGCGCCACTCGCGCCCCCGCCACCAATGCCTCTGCGCGGAGTTCATCTATCAAACGTGATTTCCCCACGCCGCTTTCGCCACCAATTAACACCGCCGCCCCATGTTGCCCATTCAAAATGCGGTCTAAAATGGTCGATAGGTGGTCTAATTCGCCTTCACGCCCCACAAATCGGGCGGCTTGCAAAAAACTTTCGCGCCCTGTGGTGAGGGCAACATCCCCGCCAATCATCATGACCGCTTCGCGTGCCGTTCCGCGTTCTTTGGGGTTGCGCGATAATAATTTGGCGATGAGGGGATATAAAGCATGACCATTGATGAGGCTCAAATTGGGGTCGCCTAATAACACCCGATTGAGCAAATTTTCGCGTTCAGTTCCCTCAAACGGGTGCTTGCCTGTCAACAGCCGATAGGCAATCACACCCACTGCATATAAATCACCTGCGGTAGAGGCAGGTTCACCCTGCAACACCTCTGGAGGCAAATATTCCAGCGTTCCCGCCATATTTTCATCATCATCTTGACCATGAATAAGCGCCAAGCCAAAATCCAGCACTTTAACCACGCCATTCACGACCAAAATATTATCGGGTTTCAGGTCACGATGAATCACTTCGCGCCGATGCAAATAGGCGAGTGCTTCTAACAGTTGCGCCAACAAATCGGTGGGAGTGAAGGGTGCTTCGAGTATCGTTTGGGCAGGAAACAACCAATCCATCGTATAATAGGGTTCACCATTATTCGCCCAGCCATAATCCAACACTTTGATGATATTGGGATTGCGTAAACTGGCGAGGATGCGAAATTCCCGCGCCAATGCGACCTGAAAATCGGCAGAACTGGAAGCCGAGCGTGAATGAAAATCCAGTCGTTCAAGCGGGGTTGTCACCCGTTTGAGGGCAACGGTATTTCCTGTCAGGCGGTCATGAGCGCGATAAATCACACCCATACCCCCGCGACCAGTTTCTTCTATCAGGCGATAACGCGGTAACTGCAATGTTTCCATAAATGACGACTCGCTTATAAGGCTACTTTGTGATTATTATATGCTAAAAATGCACGATTATCGAATATAATAACGTAAAAAATTTGGAGATATTTCGATGCTTCTTGCATTTTTCTTTCTTGTCATCGTGGTTTATGCCACATATCGGTTTTTCTTGACACCATCCACCACACCGCAGGCGGTCAAACGACTCATCCCTGCGTTTATTGTGTTTGGGTTATTATTCGTCTTGGTCGCTATGTTTTCATTATCGGAATGGATGGTGGCGCTTTCCCCGCGCAATTTATCAGCCATCACCACCCGCGCCGAATTAGAAGGCATTGCCCCATCCACAGACAATGAAAAATCTGTCCGTGTTTTATTAATCGGTGTTCTGCCCCCCGATACACTTACCGATGATATTGAAGCCTTTTCACTGGCAGACGGCACGATTAACATCATGCAAAGCAAGCATTTTGTGATGATTGCCCCCGCGCCCGCGCCTTCGGCGGTCTTATTGGGGTATGTCACACCCGATGGGGTGGAAGCATCGGTGATTTATGTCGGCAGTCAAGAAGCCTATTTTGCCTTCTTAGACCGTTTTGCCATCATCCCCATCTTAACCACCGTATTATCCATCATAGGGGCGCTCATCACATGGATAGCACCCCTCTTATATGCCAGAAAACTAAACCAAAGCCCAATCAAAAAATGAGGTTTTTAGGGCATGTAATGGCTGTACTAGAGCCTCAAGGCTCGTATGTCAGCCACAGTTTGCGCCTAACGTTTGCCATACCCAAAACGCGGGTCTGCCATCCGCACCACTTTGGGGACGAATTCCGCGACAGGCTTTACACAATCGGCTTGATGTTTCATCACATCCGCGATTTTTTTATACGCGAGCGGATGTTCATCCGCGCCACCACCGATGAGTGTTACACCATAATTGGCGAGGACATATTGCGCGGTATCCCCCTTAAATTGTTGCAAGGCTTGCCCGCGTGAATACACCCGACCCGCCCCATGCGAGGCGCTCCCATACGATTCGGGATTGCCCAAACCCAACACGACTTGGGTACGGTCGCCCATCGTGGCGGGGATAATGGCTAATTCGCCTGCGGGGGTGGGTGTTGCGCCTTTACGATGCACCCAGCCATCCGATGTTAACCATGCAAAATTATGACGTGAATAAACCTGAGTTTGTTCCTCAAGTTTACGATACCCACGGTCATACATGGCATACATCAAGTTTTTATGCACTTGGCGATGACTTTGTTCGGCAAACATCCCCGCCCAATTCATCAGCGCCACATAATCTGCCCCTTCGGGTGTGTTCACGTTAATCGGCGCGTCATATGTCCCTTTGGGGCAGTCCCATTGTTCCAACGCATATTTTTCATACTCTTTGGCAATCACTGCCCCCACATACCGCGACCCAAAATGACTTAAAATTGCCAATTGGCGCGTTTTGCCATTATCCACATAACCAAATTCCACAAAATGATTACCATCGCCTGATGTGGCGAAATCGGTCGGGGCAGACCCCAACGCCGATTTGAGTACCATTTTCCCGATTGGGCTTTGCATCTGTGGCACAACATCTAACAAGCCGGATTGATTGAATTGTCCCTGATGCGGATTCATCGCCCGACCAAAATAGGTATATTGGCGCAATAAATAGGCGAATTGGTCAATCATCGCCTTATCCCAGTGTTCATCAACCGATTCATTGGTGAATGTGGTCAATAGCAGGGAACACGAAATATCCGCACCTACAAATGACGGGTAAATCCAATCGGGATGTGTCACGACAACCCCACCCACAGGCATGGCATTCGGCGCAACGCGATGGGCATCGGGCATCAATGCGCCACCCATCACAAATGGATTCGACATCACAAAATTCATGTCCTCAACCGCGTTATTGGCGATGATTTTTTCGCCTTTGATGACATATGGCGCGGGTTTGGGTTGCATCGTCAATGGGGATTTACGCGCTTTCACCTGTTGGTCAATCAGGTCATCCACCAATGCCCAAACATCACCCTCATCCGCATGTCCCTGATTCACCGCGTTGATGAGATTGAATACCTCACCCATTTTTTTAACACCAGCACCTTTCATGCGCCGATGAATTTCTTCCTTCTGCTCTTTTGTAATCATATGTGAACCCTTCTGAACCGCTAATTTACTCATTATAAAGAAAATTAGTGACAAATGTCAATTTCTTTGTGCGCTAAATAGATTTATAATCAATCTGTTTGATTCTTAACAGAATCTTGAAAAAGTAAACAATTCTTTATCAAAATATTTTGAAATAACGTGTTACAATATGTAAGGTCATCAGGATAGGTGCATTTGTCAACTAGCACGACCTAAAAATACCAAAATATCCAGAAAGTAGCAAAAATTATGACTTTTTTCGCCAATCCAGAGAGTGTTATTAAACGTGTCCGCGCCATTTTGCTCACAGGTCAAAAATCGGTGATGTTTATTAAGCGCGTCAAGCCCAATTCCCCGCCCTATTGGGTTGCACCAGGGGGTGGTGTTGAAGATGTAGACGCGACTTTATTGGATACCTTGCATCGTGAACTGCATGAAGAATTGGGCGCACAAGTCGAGGTGCTTCAAACAGCATTTGTATTGGAACACAATATGGCGGGCAAACAACTAGAAGAACATTTCTTCATTTGTCGGCTATTGGATTATGACCTGACCTTGCGCGAGGGACCCGAATTCAAAGACCCCAAACGGGGAGAATACATCCCCGATGAAATTCCGTTGGTGGAGAGTGAATTGACCAATATTCACATCAAAACACCAGAATTGGCAGATTGGTTACTCGAAAATTTGCAAGTGTTGCGAGCAATATAAATAAGAATTTACGTAATCCGCCAAATTTGTTCACCATTTAATAAACGTGCCAAAATTTCTGGAAAGGTGCGTTGGTCAATCGGTTTGGATAATGCCCCATCAAAGCCTTTTGTGCGGAGGAGCGTGACCTCCTCATTCATCACACTGGCGGTCAATGCCACGATGGGCAAGTTGGCATAATCGGGGTGTCCGCGCAAAATTTCGAGCATGGCAAATCCATCTATTGGCTCCATGTGAATATCCAAAAAGATGATATGCGGTTTTTGGGGCAAGGCAACCAATTGATTCACAAAATCGGTGCTATCCTCAAAAATATAAACATGCTCATATTTCATACGCCGTGTGAGGAGTAATTTCATCACCTCACGGCTCATCATATCATCTTCAACATACAAAATGACAGGGTTCAAGTCGTCAGTCATCAGTCATCACCTCAATTCTTTGGCATGGTCAGCACAAGATGGTCTGGCTTAATGGGCAACTCCACAAAAAATGTAGACCCCACCCCAACGGTACTCTCTAAGGTCAATTTGCCCCCGTGTGCTTCTGCCAAGCGACTAGAGATGGGCAATCCTAGCCCCGTCCCACGCCCTTGTTTGATGCCGACACGGGTTTGACCAAACGTCTGAAAAATTTTCTCAAAATCTGCCGATGCAATCCCAACCCCAGTATCTTTAACATAAAATTGAATGTGGTCATTTTGGCGCTTTGCACCGATGGTAATTGTCCCTTTCTCTGTGAATTTACACGCATTCGATACCAAATTGAGCATAATTTGATGAATGCGTTGCCTATCCCCTGTGACGAGAGGCAAATCGGGTTCAACAGCTTGTTCAATCGTCACCGCAGGCGATTTTACCAAGCCTTTCGCCGTCTCAATCACCATTTTTAGTTCATTGTTGATGTTGATATTATCCTCAACGAATAGTTCCAACGCGCCCGCCTCAATTTTTGAAATATCTAAAATATCATTGATGAGTCCAAGCAGATGTTCCCCGCTTGTGACCACTTTATTGAGCGTCTCCTCTTGTTCATCATTGATGTCGCCCAACACCCCAGTCGAGACGAATTGTGTAAAATTGATAATGGCGTTGAGCGGGGTGCGAAGTTCATGCGACATCGCCGCCAAAAATTGTGATTTGACGATATTGGCACGTTCTGCTTCGTCTTTGGCTTTTTCCAACTCGGCTGTACGTTCTTTGACGATGGATTCAAGCGCCTCATTGGTAATTTGCAATGTTTCGGCGGCACGTTTGCGCTCGGTGATTTCTGCCTCTAATTTTTGTTGTTCTGCGCGGGCTTTATTGGCTTGAAATGCAAACCGATTTAGCCCAAATTGTGCCGCTAGTGTAAATAACCATACCCCAATCAAAACAGTGATGAGGGTGGTGTTCAAATCACGAATGGCGCTAAATAACCGATTTTCATCGGTGGTTAGATGCACCGTCCAATCAGTGAACGAAACAGGTGCAGTTGCAGAAATGGTGGCGGGTGCATTGGTCGTTTGCAGATAATCGTTCAAGTCGGCTTCGGTCAGGTCGAGGATGCTGGTGGGAGATTTTCCGTTTTGGCGGGCAAATTCTAAAATGGCATCTTCGGATGGATGCACAAAAATCGCGCCATCGGCAGTTGTCACATACACCACTTCGTTGGGGTCGGTATTGGCTTCAACAATCAACTGGCGGAGCAAGGGCAACACCATATCTACCGTAACAACACCGCTAAAATTGCCATTTTCATCATAAAAGGCTCTGGATGCGCTCATATACACCAAGCCCGTGTCGTAATATGGCGGTGTAAAGACCACCTGCCCCGCCCCTTGTTCGCCCGCCACATACCACGCCTGTGTATGAAAATCATATTCAGGGGTCATCCATTCGTAGGTCAAAACGGCTTGCGGGTCATCTTGATGAACATAGGGTCCGTAGTAAACAGTTTGATTATCAAATAAATTCGGCTCGTACCATGCGCCAATACCATAAATAATTTCGGCTGGGGCAGACGATAAAATTTGCATCAATGCCGTTTCGACCTGCTCACGATTATCTCGAATCGGCGCGACCAATTGCGCGGTGGTATTCGCCAATTGCTGGGCATTTATCAGGTAACTGCCCAAACGGTCAGCAATGGTTTGGGCGCGTGATTGTTGGTCTTGTTGGGCGGCGGTGCGTAAGGTTTCTGTGCGTAAATTGCTGAATAAAAAAATGCCCCCAGTGATGAGCAATGCCACAACCACAAGGATAACCAAAATGGCGGTGATAAATGAAAGCTGAGTCGGTTGTTTGGGTGGTGATGACACATTTTGCATAATTATTGTTCCTCACTCGGCTGATAAATGGGCAAGTGGATGATGAATGTCGTACCATGATGCAACTGTGATAGAACGTCAATCCGCCCATGATGATGTTCTATCACTTTGCGGACAATAGATAAGCCCAGCCCAACCCCACCGATAGAACGTGCTTGGTCGGCGCGGAAAAAACGGTCAAAAATATGGGGTAAATCATCGGGTGCAATGCCATAACCGGTGTCTTGAACGGTAATAATGACTTCGTGTTCGGTACTTTGGGTTTGAATCTCAATCTCACCTTCATGCGAGGTATATTGCACAGCATTCAAGATTAATTCGCGCATAGCCCGATGAATTTCATGAATATCGCCTTCAATCGGAGGTAAGCCATCTTTTAAGGTGGTCTTAATCAATTGTTTTTTCTCATGAGAAAGCGCGTCTACACTGTGAATGGCTTCGATGATGACCAAATTCAAATCAAAGGTCTTAAAGGTATCCATCAGCCCACTATCAAGGCGCGACATGGTGAGCAACGCATCCACCAGTTTATCCAGATGACGCACTTGGTCACGCAAAATATTCAGTTGTTGTTGCCGTTTGATGGGGTCATCCACCCGTCCTAATAAATAGATACTCGTGTTGATGGTCGAAAGGGGTGTACGAAAATCATGCCCCACATCACGCACAAAATCGGTTAACACCTTTACCCGTTCTTTTTCGGCATCAAGTGCCAACCGTTGTTCATGGGCATGAATACGTTCCGTCACATCCACAACCGCCCCTAATAATGAGGGTTGTTGATGATAGGAGATACTGACCAGCATCACATCGAGTACAGATAATTGATGGTTAACATCATAGGCTTTTATATCCAGCCGTATCTGAAAAGTTTCGCGCCGATTGGCTTGGCGAAACACATCTTTTAGGGTGTCTATCGAATCGGGATGAATAACATGCCAAAACCCCGCCAAAATCACCTGTTTCAAATCGTGTCCACACAGGTGATGACCCGCCGAATTGAGATAAACCACTTGCTTGTCTTGATAAATAAAAACGGTCACGGGCAGGCTATCTAATAACTGCCGAAAACGCGATTCATCTGTCGCATATGTCGCATCGCGTGACGCACCAACGGACTCCAATTGAGCGAGTCGTGCTTTGAGTTGCTCAATTTCGTGTAATAAATCTGCTCTGGTGCGTTTATCGCTCATCGTCACAATTTCACCGTTTATGATGCCATGATGGGTAACGAAAAAATAAATTTACTCCCCACACCCAACTCACTTTCGACCCAAATTTTACCATTATGCTGTTCGATAATGGCTTTCACAATCGAAAGCCCCAAGCCAGTCCCCTCAACTGAACGATGTTTGGTGGTATTCACACGAAAAAATTTATCAAATAACTGCGGAATCGCTTCGGGCGGGATGCCTAACCCGTTATCTTGTACACACACTTGCACATCAGTCGCATTTTTTTGAATTGTCACAAAGACATGACCATTTTCGGGGGTATATTTAATGGCATTCGAGACTAAATTGCTCAAAACTTGCCCCAACCGCATCGTATCTCCCATCACATTGACCGCATCAAGTGGTGCTTGAAAGGTGAAGGTTTGGTGCTTTGCTTGGGCGTTCAATTCAAATTCGGGCATCATATCGGCGCATAATTGCGTCAATGATAGGGGCATCATTTGCAACTGAGCGCCATCTTCAATTTGGCTCAATTCCAGCAAATTGGTCACGAGGGTATACATGCGCTCGGCGCTATTAAAAATAGCTCTGGACATCATCGTCAGGTCTTCGGGCTTGGTGACATATCCGCCTTCCATCAATAATGACGAATAACCCATAATCACATGGAGGGGATTTTTTAGGTCATGCGATACGGTACGGAGCAATTGGTCTTTCAGTTCGCTCAGTTCGATGATGGATTTACGTTGAATGGCGAGTGTGACTTGCGTTTCCACCCGCGCCAACACTTCTTCAATTTTGAACGGTTTGGTGATGTAATCTACCCCACCCACATGAAACGCCCGCAACTTATCTTCGGTGGCATCATGGGCGCTGATAAACATCACGGGGATGTGGCGGGTGCGCTCATCTGCTTTTAGCCGTTCACAGACTTCAAACCCATCCATCCCAGGCATACTAATATCCAATAAAATGAGGTCGGGCAACCGTTCTGCAACGGCGGCGAGGGCTTCTTCGCCATTAGCAACCAGTTTGTTTTGATATTTGCGTCGCGCCAAAATCCGCGCCATCACTTCGCGGTTGGTTTGGGTATCATCTACGACCAAGATGTAAATATCCGTGTTCTGTACTTTAACCATCTCGCATTGTCCCTCAGTTAGCGCCTGCATACACCATCATTGTGACACATTTTTGGTAATTATGCACTCAGAATGAATCCCATTTCGCATCAAAAAAAGGATATTCAGATATTTTTAGAATTTCAGTTGGACTATCATCATCCCAACTGGCAGAGACCAATGTGCTTGAAGAATTATCTAAGGATACAAAAACAACGCCCTTATCCCGAATTTGTATATCCGCGATAAATCCATCAGCCGATAACCATGCACGCGCCTCTGTTTCTTCAAAAACAATCAGGTTTTGGTTATTTTGAATGACCAAAAAATCAGATGTTTGGGGGATGGAGAAAAATTGCTCAAAATTGAACGGCATCTCAAAATCGGTTTGTGCTAAGGATTGCGATACAACCCAAAGTTTTCCTTGTTGCAGTGATTCGGGCGGTGTGACATATGCCAAACGTTCACCATCAGCAGCATG
>JALONZ010000299.1 GCA_025454675.1 Anaerolineae bacterium
ACAAACACGCTGATGACTTCACCTTCCAACACACCATCCACAAAGTTTTCCAGCAACGCATCAGCGGCTTTATCCAGTTCAGCCGATTCAACAGCGGCGGGACCATCCCCAAAGAGGCTCACACCCATCACATCCACAACTGTTACCGTATAGCTCACGACACCATCGGCATATTCACCAACGGGGACTAATTCCGCCATAACGGTATAATCCACATACGCGCCTTCTTCAGTAGCACCAACAGGAGCGCCAACTTGGAAGCGGATGGTGGCGGGTGCGCTCAGACCAGAGGCAAGCCAATCGGCAGTGAGGTCAGCAGTTGGGAAGATGCCAGACGCATCGGCGCTGGTGATGATGAGTGGGGTAGCAGAAGCAACACCACCTAATTCGAGGGTGATGGTTTCATCTTCATTAACAGTCATGGTATAGGTGCTGGCGGCTTGGATAAATGAACCGCTCACTTCGGTAGCATCTTGGGCGCTGACCAAACCAAATGAGATAGCGAGGGCAAAAATAACAAGGATTGTCAAACGAACTGCGAACTTCATGTGGGATTTTCCTTTCAACTATGAACCAAAAACCAATTTTTTAACCCAATAATGGGGAATTTCCAATTGTATTGATTGCATTATAACGTATAGCCCATAAAAATTCATCTGCCAAATCGGTTAGGGATTGTTAACATTACAGGAATAATATGCTTACGTTTTTCATATTGGTTATTATCCCAACCCCATTTGATGGGATGTAGGGGCGCAACATGTTGCGCCCTTACACGATTATCTACACATGCGTTGATATTATTCTGTCGCGGCTTCATCCGCAGTGGGGTCATAGCATTCTGCCGTCCACAACATGCTATTTTCGCGCGGACCATCCAGCTTTTCCCAGCCGGTTGGGAATTCACCATTCACATCTTGCAAGGTTTCGACCTTATCGGTTGGCACTTGCATATAGAAGTAGAGGAGCGGACCCGTCAGGCTGTAGGGGTCATTATCTAAGCCCAAGCACACCACATATGAGGGGTCTGCACCTGCAACGATGGCTTCTTCTGGAGCAACACCAACTGTCTTGAGCATGGCATCATAGACCAATGACAGCACGCTATTCACAGTGGTCACACGTTCTGGCAAGGTGAAATACAATGCCAATTGTGATTCGCTGGTGATTTCATTCGACAGCAATTCAATATTTTCGGTGGTCACTTCTTCATCAAATTCAACATCTTTGATGGTCTCTAACCAAGAACCCGCTTCTTCGACAGGGACAAGAAAGAATGCCGAGTTAATATCGCGGGTTTGTGCCACAGCGGGACCTGTCCGCAAAGTGTTGATGACCGCACGCACAAGGTCATCCTGATTCACAGGTTGAGATGTTGTTTGACCAGCAACAGCTTCATTCACAATGGCGCGTACTTGGTCTTCCGTCACACGGCTTCCGCCTAATAAGGTAGCAATCAAGACACCAACAGCAATACCGATGATGAGACCGCCTATAATGTATACAATATCTTTCGTTTTCATTGTCACGATACCCTTTCATTAACGAGACTTATGTTATAGCCTCAGTATACCCCCAAATAGCCGCCAAAAGTGATAAAAAAGTTTTAATAGTGGCATACCATGACGGATTATAAATGGTTTTTTATGAGTTTGCTACACATTAGACGCATAGGATTGACAAATATGCGCCCCTGCCCTATCGTTTTGGGCATGAAAACGATAAAAATCACCCTACCATTACTCATACTCGCGCTCATCCTCATGATTGGGATGGGGCTTCGTTTGCGTGGCATCGCCACCACCCACCAAGAACGCGCCATCAGTCGCCCATTAGAGGACGACAGTTATTTTTATTTCTCACTCGGTAGGCATATCGCTGATGGTGATGGTGTGATGATTGATGACCGTCATATCACAACCGGATTTCAACCCCTGTGGGGTGGGATTGTCACGGCGGTATTCGTCATCGTGCGCGATGATAGCCTCGCCATTGGCGTGGTGCAACTGATTGGGGCGCTTGCGGGCGCGGTGGCGTGTGTGCTGATATATGACCTAACACGGCGCGTCACCAAACTCGAATGGGGCGCATTGGGATTATCCGCACTCTGGTTTTGGTCGCCCCAAAGCCTACGCACCCAACTCAATGGCATGGAAACCGGCATTGCGACCATCTCCACGATTGCCATTTTATATTGCACCTATCGCGCCTATCATGTGCGGTCATGGCGTTGGCACATCATCACCGCATTGGTGTTCGGCATGGCGTTCATGGCGCGGATTGATACCGCCGTGTTGATTGCACCGTCTGCGTTGGTGTTGATTTTGGTCGCGCCACCGAAATATAAAAGCACCCCTATCCCCCCTGCCCCCTTTCCCCATTACATGGAGAAAGGGGGGGACGGTATAGCCCCCTCTCCACAACGTGGGGAGGGGGTTGGGGGTGGGTTATTTATTTGGTTATTCCACCGCCTGCGCGTGGGGATAATTATGGCGTTGGTGGCGCTGGTATGGTGCATCCCGTGGGCGATGCTCACCCTTAGCCTGAATAAGCCACTTCTGCCCGAAAGTGGCGATGCCGTCCGTGCCGCTTCCTTATATGTTTACCCAGACCCCCCGCCGCAACCCATTTTCACCGTCCTCACCGAAAACACACCGCGCTTTTTGGATTATTATGGCGGGTGGACAGCCGATTTTACGCGCAGTCTGGGCAGTCAGGTGTGGGCAATTGACCCGTTCACCGATGCGCCCAAATATCCGCAAGACCCCGTAGATGCCTCGCGCCTCAGTCAAGATGCGTACCTGTTCATCGGTTTGGCAATCCTCACCATTGGGCTGGCATTATTCAGTCAGGATGCGGGATTTCGGTGGTTGGGTGTGATTTATGGGGTGTGGTGGATAGGCTTAACCGCCGCCTATGTGTTGGTCATTTATGGCATTTGGTATTTTGCGCGATATAGCTACCCGTTGGCGGAGGTTATATCGGTTTTGGCGGTGATGGGTGTAATGAAAATAATATCCCCCATTCCCACCCCTTCCCCCATCAAATGGGGGAAGGGAGATTCTATTCCCCCTCTCCATGCAATGGGGAGGGGATTTAGGGGAGGGGTGAAGTTTATCGCATCCATCTGGATGATTATCATCCTCGCGGGGCATATCAACACCTACCTGAATGATGATTTTTACACATGGCTGATTCACGGCGCAGATAGCCTCAAACAAGATGGTTGGGATGTGGCGCTGGATTGGCTGGATGAAAATGTGCCACAAGACGCGCTGGTCGGTTCGATATTCGCATCGGGTGTCATCGGATTTCATGCCGAACAAGCTGTGATTAACATGGACGGCAAGGTCAACCGCGAGGCGTATGAAGCACTCATCGCGGGGCGCATGTGGGATTATGTGTGTCGGTCGGGGGTGGAATACACGGTGGATTGGGGACTGTCTACAGATACCCTGCTGATAAACCGCGCCCCGCGTGCCGAATGGCGTGAGGATAATATGCCGATTGTGGCGGAATTTGATACCCAGTCGGTTGCCAGTGTGCAAATCCGCAAAATCAACCGCCAAAATTGTCCGTAATCCCCCATTTTTGGGGGATTTTTGTTATATGATTTGGGGGATGATAATGATGTTCCTAATAGAAAAGGGGGGAACGATGTTCAATTGGCTACAACCCAGATACAATCTTAATTTTTACACCGATAAATCGTTGGATGAGTGTAAAAATATCCTCATTGAAAATGGCGAGAAAGGCATTAAGCCAGAGAATAACCCAAGCAATATGTGGTTGCGGGGTCATAAAGCCCCACACAAAAGTTATGTCATCATACATGACAAAATCAATTCAGCCACATTTCAAATCGATGTTCATAGCCCAGATGTCATGATTGAATTTCATATCACTGGAACAATGACCCCCGAAAAAGACGGGACGCGCGTGAGAGGGTCGAGCCGTATGACTATCATTGAAAAATCGGCGCTGATTGTTGTGGGGTTGCAACTTTTCGCCGTCTCAATCCTGCCATTACTCATTATCAATGCTAAGGCAAATATGTTCCTCATCGCTTTTGCTATCGCCGGGCGGGAGGTACAATCCTGACACCACCACCCGCAAACGCGCATAGGGGCCGTCGAAATGGTCGGCGGTCAGAGTGGTACCAAGCACCGCCACGCCTTCGGCCCCTTCCTGCGGCAAGACGGCAATCTCGGCCCCGGAAAAGA
>JALONZ010000300.1 GCA_025454675.1 Anaerolineae bacterium
AAACCCGTTTTACCCTAAAACTAATTCGTCGGAGCATCCTTCAGGATGCTTTTATACCCGCGATAGCCTGTGGCTTTGAGAGCCACAGGCGGAAAATAGGCATTCAACAAACCAATTTTGACCCTCTCCTGACTTATGGGTAATGATAAGCCATTGGATGGAGAGGGAGAATAAAGCCAGTTTTTGACCTACTCCCTTCCTCTACGAAGTGGGGGAAGGGTTGGGGATGGGGGCGCATTTATCGTTATCTACGACACTGTAATCAACACATTCCCCTTTTTGCGACCTGTATCCACATAACGATGGGCATCGGATAGTTGCTCCAACGGATAGCATCGGTCAATCACGGCACGCATCGCGCCTGCATCAAATAATTCGGTTAATTCGCTCAATGTCGTTTGGCTTTGCTTTAAGCCTGCGGTTGTGAATTTGGCTTTTTTGCCACCCATGATAGAGGTTCGCAGAATTGCCCCAACAATACCTAATGATGGCACAGTGGTCATATAAATGCCTTTGGGTTTGAGGGCGCGTTTGCATTTGCCGAAGGTGCTTTTGCCGACTGCATCGAAAATGATGTCGTATTTCACCCCATTTTTGGTAAAATCTTCCCGTGTATAATCAATCACCTTATCCGCGCCCAATGATTTGACCAATTCGACATTTGCCCCACTACAAACTCCGGTCACGATTGCCCCGAAATGTTTGGCGAGTTGCACCCCATACGCCCCAACTGCACCCGATGCGCCATTAATCAAAATGGTTTGCCCGCGTTGAATTTTTGCCACATTTTTGAGGAATGATAAGGCGGTTGTTGCCCCGTCTATCACGCCTGTTGCATCCTCATATGCCATCTTGGGTGATTTTTTGATGATTGTCCCTGTCGCGGGCAATGTGAGATATTCCGCATGTGCGCCAAATGTATTCGGGCTGATGCCATATACCGCATCTCCGCGCTTAAATTGGGTGACATTTGCGCCAACGGCTTCAATATCCCCCGAAAATTCGACCCCCGGTACTTGAAGGCGCGGTTTTTTGAGTCCATACATCAATTTAATGATGAAGGGTTTGCCTTGCCGAAATGCCGAATCGGATGGTGTGACGGTGGCAACGCGCACCTTGACCAAAACTTCATTTTCTTTGGGGGTGGGTTTTGCGATGTCTGCCAATTTTAGAACATCAGGTGAACCGTATTGTGTTGAAATGATTGCTTTCATGATTGTTTCTCCATATTGGTAACAAGGTACATAAATCCGATAAATCAAATAGCCGGTTTTCGCTAAGATTTTGGTTGTCATGCTGATATTGCTGATGTCAAAAGTGATTAAAAATCAGGGTGTGTAAGAGAAAACCTCTTCGAGTGGCACATTAAAAACGTGTGCAATTTTGAATGCCAATTCCAGAGAAGGGGAGTAATTCCCTTTTTCGATGGCGACAATGGTTTGCCTGCTCACACCCACTTTATCCGCTAATTCTTGTTGGGTCATCTCGCCCTGATTAAAGCGCAATTTGCGAATATTGTTGCTAATTTGTGCTTTGCTCATGATTTACACCCCTTTCCGATAATAATACAGTTGCGATATATCGCCCACAAATCCCGCGATGATGATGGTTATCATCAAAATGAGTGCCATCACGGATGACGATTGATTGAGTGCCAACGCGCCCATCGCCAGCACAAAACCAAACATGAAGGTGTGATAAAAATTGCGTGCCGATTTTAATTCGATAAGTTTATCAAATTCATCTATGATGGTCGGTTCTTCCTCTTTGGTGACAACCGTATTCATGATGCTAAAAATGATGTGGATGAGGATGCGCGTCACAATTTGCACCGGGATGAAAATCAGGATGGATGTTCCCCAAAAGCGCAAATCATTTTCTGATGAAAGTCCCAATGCCTGATATTGTTGCAACACAAATCCCAAATACACCACCGATACGAATATGTTGCTGATTAAATAAACACCTTCACGTCTTTCTTGATAAAACATACTTTGTACACCTATCTTGACTCTATGTAAACTTTACTTTACATAGAGTAGCACGAATTAGATTCTGTGTCAAGTATGCTTGATATTCAAATTTTATGGATATGGGGATTGAATAATGGGTTGAGGGGATATTATAGGGGGATGTGTAGGGTCGGATTAGGGCATAAGCCCGTATATCCGACCGCTATCATCAATTTATTTCGTCCAGAAGGCTTCGCTGAGGTATTTATAGGCATTATCGGGGAAAACGGTGACGATTGTCCCGCTTTCGCCATTCGCCGCCATGCGTTCCGCCAATTTCAAACTGCCGACCATCGCCGTCGCGGAACTAATCCCGACCAGATAGCCTTCTTCACGCGCCAAACGGCGAGCCATGTCATAGGTTTCTTCGGTGGAGATATTCATATTTTCATCAGCAACCGATGTATCATAAATACCGGGTTTGATGGCGGTGGGCATGTGCTTGAGTCCTTCTAACCCATTGAATGGCGAATCGGGTTGGAGCGACACGACATGAATATCGGGGTTATAATCGTGCAAGCGCCGACCAGTGCCTGTTAATGTGCCACTTGTGCCGAGTCCCGCGACAAAATGCGTGACTTGCCCGTGTGTTTGCATCCAAATTTCCACACCTGTCCCATAATAATGCGCCCGCCAATTGGCTGGGTTATTATATTGGTCGGCATAAAAATAATTATCGGGTTCATTTGCAACCAATTCGCGCACGGCTAAAATTGCGCCGTCACTGCCTTCGAGCGGGTCAGTGAGGACGAGTTCCGCGCCATATGCCCGCAAAATGGCGATGCGTTCTGGGCTGGCATTGGCGGGGAGGAACAATTTCACTTTATAACCCTTAGACGCGCCAATCATGGCATAGGCGATGCCTGTATTGCCACTGGTGCTATCCAAAATGGTTTTACCCGCATACAGCAACCCATCGCGTTCTGCCTCGCGGATGATATTGAGGGCGGCGCGGTCTTTGACGCTCCCACCCGGATTTGTCCATTCGGCTTTGGCATAAATTTTGATAGTTTCGGGCAGATGCGCGGTCACACGGCTAAACCCAAGCAAGGGTGTGTTGCCAACTTGTTTTTCGAGTGAAATGCCCACATGGGTATGATTGTGGGGCATGTAAGTGTCATTGGTACGGATTGCAGAAATCATGTGTCATATCCCTTTATGTGTTATAAACAAAAAAACCGCCAAGCAACAAAAAACAACGTGGGTATAGATGTCATCCTACGAGGATGTTCCACGTTGTTTTTTATAAGTCGCTTTGACGGTCTTTTGATTTTTATCTCATTAAAAAATCAGGAAACCGATTTGTTTTTCATTCAGCGTCCTATAAGCGGGAAACAATCCTCATCGCTTATAGGGACGACACACACGCAACCAGAGCATGGCGTTCTCCAAAATAGTGTTTATCAACATAGATTTACTGTACCGCGTGATAGACAGATTGTCAATCATTTGCACGGAATTTTTATACTCTTTTTAGAGACGACACAGCTACGCCTCATCTTACCGACCAAAATCAAGATTCAATCGGCTTGGTTTCATCATTGCCCCATTCTTTCCATGAGCCATCGAATACCGCCCCGCCGTTGATTCCTGCCACGCGCATCGCTAATAACCCATAACTGGCAGATACCCCGCCATTACAATAAAATGCCACCCCGTCACCATCTGCTGTGATGCCCATATCCGCAAATTTTAACCGCAATTCTGGCACAGATAACATCGTATTATCGGCGCGGATGAGGTCGTTACGCGGTAAATTTTTGGCTGTGGGGATGTGTCCAAAGCGTTTGGAGCGTGAAGCGCGTCCCATAAATTCGTCACGGGTGCGAACATCAATCAGGGGCATGTCGGCTTCAATCCCCGCCTGAACTTGGTCAATCGTCAAGCGTAGGGCAGAATTGATTTTGGGTGTGAAAATTTTCGGCGTGATGATGGGTAAATCGGCGGTGATGGGGCGATTTTCGGCTATCCACTTGTGCCAGCCACCATCCAATACCACCACGCGCTCATGTCCATAATAAGTCAATGCCCACCATAACCGCGCCGAAAAAATCCCGCCAAAATCATCATATGCCACCACCAGCGTGTGTTCATCAATCCCCAAACTGCCCATGAGCTTCGCAAAAGGTTCTGGCTTGGCGATATGCCCCGCGTTGGGGCTGTCGGGGTCGGTAATATCCAACACCCAATCCACAAACACCGCATTGCGTTGGGGCTGTCGGGGTCGGTAATATCCAACACCCAATCCACAAACACCGCATTCGGTAGATGACTGGCGATGTAATCGTCTTTGTGAGCAAAATAATGCGGACGGGGTTGATTGGCGGGTAACACATGCCCACGAATATCCACAATCCGCATATCAGGGTCGTTCAGATGGTCGGCTAACCAATCGGTGGTGACGAGTAAATCGGTCATCAATTTATCCTTTTAGGTATGTATAATCTCTGGGCGAGGGGATGTGACAAAATGGTCT
>JALONZ010000301.1 GCA_025454675.1 Anaerolineae bacterium
ATTGGTTCAATCTGCCATACAAAATCCTGTTTTGGGGTTATGGGATGGCTACGACATCTGCAAAATTCCGTTTGTCATTTATGATGAACATGATATGACCTTTATCAATCATCCCAACCCGCCCACTGAACGCCCACAAAATTTGGTCGCCGCCACCAGCCTGAATATCAATGGGGTATATACTGCCACGTTGCCCTTGCATCTTATTGGACAGGATGAAATATCACTTGTGCCAATTGCCTATCATGAAGCCTTTCATGTGTATCAACAACATCATTTTCAACCCATACATGCCGATTTTTTCATGGCGATGAGTCATTATCCCGAATTAGATGGTGAATATCGTGCCTTATGTCAATTAGAAGCCGATGTGTTGCATCGTGATTGGGATGTGGATAAAAAAATGCGCTATTTGGCACATATCGGACGACTGCGCCGTGACCACCTGACGCATCATGATAGCTTGTTGGGATATGAACGCTTTTTGGAACGGAGTGAAGGCACGGCGCATTATATTGAGCAAAAAGCCCGTCTCGCCTTATATGACATTCCCCCAAAACGAACCGATATTGGTTTTGGACTCACCCGATTTTATCAGGTGGGGGCGGGGTTATGTTGGCTCATCAGTCAAGCTGTGCCAGACTGGATGAAACGGATTGAAGCGGGTGAATCGTTGGGGGATATTGTGCAAAGCATGAGTACCGAATTGGCAGATTTATCGAAATTGGAGTATGAACAAGTCCGTGCGGAGCAAATAAAAACATGCGCGGCGATACAAGATGGCATCGAAGCCGAACTGCATCGGTTATATGCAAATGGGACACTGGTGATTCGTTATGACGGGATTGGGCAAGTGTTTCGCGCATTTAATCCATCAACGCTCAATTCATTGGGGGACGGGCGGGTGATTCATCGCTCCATGTTCCAATTGATTTTGCCCAAATATGGCAAGGTAGCCTGTGATGGGGTGTTGGTGGTGGATAATATGGATAGCTGTGAGGTGATATTTGAAACTGTGCCATATACCTATACAGAAGGTGTTTTGCGGATAGATGCGGGTCAAATTCAGGCGAATTTATCATCTGTGGAACAAATAGATGGGGGAATTTTTAAGATTCTGAGCCATAAGTAGAAAAAAACGCCAATGTGATTATAATGGATGTGATAAACTTTCGCTTAAATCTGAGAAAAAATCATATGGCTAAGAAAAAAAATGTTCAAATTCCAGCAGAGGCACAACTCACGCCCGATAATTATATCAATCGTGAGATTAGCACCATTCAATTCAATGAGCGTGTTTTGGCGCTTGCCCAAGAGGAAAGCATCCCGATATTAGAACGGGTCAAATTTTTGGCGATTGTCGCCAATAACATTGATGAATTTTTCATGGTGCGCGTGGCATCTTATTTAGAAAAATTGCAAGTTGGAGTTGTGTCGGTGCGTCCAGATGGACTTACGCCTGAACAAGTGATGAGCGCCATCCGCGAAGGTATTACGGATTTGATGGATGATGTACAAATGACACGGCGCATTTTATTGCGCGAACTGAAAAAACAGGGCATCGTGTTTCTGCCAATGGCAGAATTGGGTGAGATTGAACAAAAAGCCTTGCGTGCTTATTTTTATGAGCAAGTGTATCCTGTTTTAACACCCCTCGCCGCCGACCATGCCCGCCCATTTCCATTCATCTCCAATTTGAGCATGAATTTGGGTGTTTATGTGCGCCGTGAATATAGTGAGGAAGAATTGGAATTTGTGCGGATTAAAATTCCGGAAGTGTTGCCACGTTTGGTCAATTTGGGCAAAGTGATGGCGCAATATGGGGATAAAAAAGAATCGGATTATATTGACCATTTTGTGTTCATTGAAGATTTAACCGCATATAACTTGGATTTATTATTTTCGGGTATGGAGGTTGTCGAGTGTCATCCTTTCCGCGTCATCCGTAATGCGGATATTGATTACGAAAATGAGCGCGATTCACTGGATATTAGCACCTTGATTGAAGATAGCATACGTGAACGCCGATTTGGGTCGGTGGTGCGCCTGACGGTGAATCGGAGCATCAGCGAAGGCATGATGAACCGCCTAATTCAAGAATTAGAGGTAGATAGAAACCGTGATGTGTATTTGATGGATGGCATGTTGGGCATCGCCAATTTATTTGAATTGCTTGGTGTCAATCGTCCCGACCTCAAATACCCGCCGTATGTACCAAAAATGCCCGAAGCCTTAACGATGGGCATGAATATTTTTGATGTTATCCGTCAACAAGATATTTTGTTGCATCACCCCTATGAATCCTTTTTGACGGTGGAAGAATTTTTCCGTACTGCCGCGGCAGACCCCGCCGTGATTGCCATTAAAGCTACCTTGTATCGGGTGGGGAAAAATTCGCCCATCGTGCAAGCCCTGATGGAAGCCCGTGAAAATGATAAACAAGTGGCGGTGCTGGTGGAACTGAAAGCGCGGTTTGATGAAGAAAACAATTTGGAATGGGCGCGTGCGATGGAGCATCAAGGGGTACATGTGACGTATGGTGTGGAAAAATTGCAGGTCAAAACCCATGCCAAAATTGCGTTGGTGGTGCGTAAAGAGGGGGATGAATTGCGCCGTTATGTGCATTTAGGCACAGGCAATTATAATTCGTCTACCGCGCGGATGTATTCGGATGTGTGTTTGATGACGGCGAATCGAGAATTGGGTGAAGATGCCACACGCTTGTTCAATCGGTTAACAGGGTATGCTCCTGATACCGAATATAAACGCTTATTCGTCGCGCCAGAATATTTGCATCCGGGTTTGACCGACCTGATTGATAACGAAATTCAAGCCGCCAAAGAGGGCAAGCCTGCCCGCCTTATCCTCAAGATGAATCAACTTGAAGAAGATGTGATGATTATGAAACTGTATGAAGCATCACAGGCGGGTGTGAAAATTAACCTGATTGTGCGCGGGTTATGTTGTTTGCGTCCGGGTGTGGCGGGCTTGAGTGATAATATCAAAGTGCGGAGCATTTTGGGGCGCTATTTGGAACACACGCGCATTTATTATTTTCATAATGCCCCATCAGACCAACGGATTTATGCGGGGAGTGCCGATATGATGCGCCGTAATTTATATAACCGTGTGGAGACGGTTTTCCCCATCATCGAACCGCGTTGGCAACGCAAAGCCATGCGAATTTTAGCCACCGATTTACGCGCAAATGTGTTGACATGGGAATTACGTGAAGATACCAAATATTATCGCGTTGTTCCGCACAAAGATGACCTCATCATCGAAAGTCAATTGATATTCATGCAAGAACCTGCTGGTTTGGATGTCGAAATTCCCGCGTGGGAGGATTGTTGAAAAATCGAAATTTGCTCATCAATTTAGGTTTGATGTTGGGCGGGACGGCTATCGGTTTGATAGCCGTTTTGGTCATTCTGAACAGTGGTGAAGTGCAATTGGGTGGCACGCGCTTCATCTTCACCGATTATAACGGTGATAATTTTGCTCATCAGCAAGGTTTAGTCCGCCCCCCCGCCAATAATCGCATTTTGGAAGATGTGATGATTTTTCGGGATGCGGATGGATTCCGCCAACCGGCTATCACCGCCGAAAATTACCCGATTATCGCTATTGGCGATTCATTCACCGATGGCGGACAAGTCCCTTGGGTGGATTATTTGGCGCAATCGCTGAATACACCTGTCCGCAATTTGGGCTGGCGCGGATTTGGTCCGTTGGAATATGTTCAGGTCATGCGTGATTATGGCGGGGAAGGTCACGATTGGGTGCTGATTGCCTTTTTTGAGGGGAATGATTTGGGCAATATCGCCACATCACAAACTGCGCTCAAAACCCGCGAGGGCTTGACCAGCACCGCCACCGCCATCCCACCCGATGCACCCGCCGAAGCCTTTGGCATCCCCGCGCAGGATTGGTATTTGTATCCGTTGGCGCACCCGAATTTGGGCGATATGGCGTATCTGAGCAGTTATCTATGGTGGCTGAATGGTGAGCGCGAGGTGTATGAACAATCAGAAAATATCCGCATTTTGCACGAATCGCTGACACAAATTCAATCACTGGCGGGCGATGCGTGTTTGGGCTTGGTGTATATCCCTAGCAAGGAGCATATTTATTTCCCCTATGCCGACCCCGCAGGCAATCGTCAATATGTGTTGCAAAATGGCGGACGTTTGGCGCTGAATGATGCGGGGTGGCTG
>JALONZ010000302.1 GCA_025454675.1 Anaerolineae bacterium
TGTATGTCAAGAAAACGTGTTTTGTTATTGGTGTTGTGTCTATGTTTTATGTGGATAGTCATGCCATCTTCTGCCCAAGAAGAACTACCGCCCTCAGATGATGCCATACCGATGAACCCAACATTACTTGTGCTTGAAGAATTAAACCCTTATCCATGCCCCAGATATTCGTTTTCGTGCTTCAGTATCACCCAGCCATTAGATAATTTTAATGAATCTGATGAACGCACGATTGATATTGTATTCACTGTGTTGCCTGCGACAGGTAATCGTCTTGGCACATTTGCCATTATTGTTGGCGGACCGGGTGGGTCGGGTGTTGCGAGTGCATCTTACTATTTTGAGGTCATGTCTCGTTTTGACCCGCGCCTCAATGAGCATTACGATATTGTGATGGTAGACCCACGCGGTATTGGTTTGTCTGCTGGGGGTTATAACATTGATTGTCCCAATACGGTTTTCCCTTCAATTGTTAACCAAATCGGTGTGATGACAGAAGAAGATAAGCAAACGATGGTGAGCCAAATCCAACAATTTACCGAGTCCTGCTTACAGGACATAGACCAATCTGTTTTGCCATTTTTTACCACATCACAAGCGGTTGCCGATTTAGAGGCAATTTTTGAGACATTTGGCTTAGATAAAGTGTGGTTATATGGTGAGAGTTATGGCACGCAAGTTGTCCAAAGATATGCAACGACCTATCCAGACCGTGTTGCGGGGGTTATTTTAGATGGTGTGGTTGATTTAACCCTGAGTGGTCCTGAGTATTATATGAAATCCGTTGCTTATCAAGATGCACTCAAACGCCGTTATCTTGAAGCCTGTAACGCGGATGCTCAATGTGCTAATGATTTTGGCGGAGATGCTATCCTTGCCCTTGAGAGATTGCATGAACAACTCGAAAATGCGCCTGTTATGGTTGATTTCCCACTGCCAAATGGGCAGTTTGAGAGTCGTGAATTTACAAGAGAAGATTTGTTTGTTGCCACCGGTTTTCTTTCTACTGGTGTTTTACGAGCATTGGCGGCGGCAGTACAAGGTGATTTTGTCCCGCTACTCCGATATCGCTATCTTGCTTGGCAAGAAAACGCACAAACCAATGATGTGTTTCCGATGAACACCGATGTACTCATTCGTGATAATGTGGGATATTTCATGGTGGATTGTTCTGACTATGCCTTTTTTGAAGGGACACCCGAAGAACGCGCTCAAGCCTTTGTAGATGCCGCAGATGCCTTAGCAATTCAATTCCCTTTAACAACTCCCCGCGCAATGTATACCAACCTTGTATGTGCTTTTTGGCCCGTGAGTGGGAGTAATGAACGTCCTACACCATTTACAGGGAGTAACAACTATGTCACTTTCATCCTAAATGGGACAGATGACCTCGCCACGCCAACTTCTAATGGCTATGATGTTTTTGAACGTGTGAAAACGGCATTTATGATTACACGTCGGGGTGGCGACCATGTTATTTTTGGGCGTGGTGATGCCTGCCCAGATAATATCATCATGGATTATTTGGTATATTCAATATTACCAGAAGAACGTGAGATATTATGCACCCCTCGAACAGCATTTGATTATGAACCGGTCATGCGTGATATACCCGAAAATATCACCGCCGAAGGTTTAATGGAATTGATTGTGACTGAAATCGTTCATATGCCTGAATCCCTGCTGGGCGTTAATACACTTGTCGGTTGTCCACAAGGTGGTGTGATGAGCATTACCCCCCAATTACAGGGTGTAAGCCTTAGTTTTGCCGATTGTGGTATCTTAGGTGATGTACGAATCACTGGCACAGGTATGAACGACTTATTTCAGGCAACAACTGGCACACTCGGAAACTTTCGCTTAGATGTATTCTTAGCGGGAAGTTACGAAGGGTATATTACCTATATTCATGATTATGTGAATGGCATCCTAACATGGGATGGTCAAATTAATGGACAAGATACCCAAGTTGTGCCTTAACGACCTGTAAAAACGACAGCTATAGTATATTATGAGGACAATTTTTGTCCTCATATTTTTAGAGAAATCACGATGAAATTACGCTTACACACACTTTCTGGTCAGTTATTTATCCGACATCTGTTGGTTGCTATTTTAACAAATATTCTGTCTATCATCATTCTATTTATTGTGCTGGCTTCTGATTATCATTATTATATGAGCGATAATTTATATTTTTTAGCAAGTGATACTGTGGCGCGTTGGCAAATGGATGCCCCATTAGAGGTTTTTCCACAGGAGTATGGATTTTCAGTAATTATAACACCTGAAGGAACTGTACTTTATTATGCTGGCAATTCTCAATGTCCGATTGGAGAACGCTTACAAATTTGTGCGCCTTACTTGGATGAATTATCTCATAATCAGACCACACTTGAATATCAACAAATTAAGTTTGATGTGTATATAATCGAGACCATCGAACAAAATCGAGTGATTGTGTTGTATCCTATAAGTTATAATTTATTCAATATAGACTTTATTCTTGAATTTGCTCAAGCAATATTACCTTTTGCGCCCACATCAATTTTACTCACGATGCTATTTACACTTCCTGTGGCGATTCTCATTGCTGTCGTCACAGCAACACCATTGGTGAAGCGATTATCACATATTAGTGAGACAAGCCAGAAATTTTCAGATGGAAATTTACAGGCACGAGTGACTGATAAAAAATCGGATGAAATCGGATTTTTAGGTCAACGGTTTAATAGTATGGCTGATATTTTAGCGCAAAATATTCACCTATTGCGTGACCTTGCCCAAACCAATACACGCCTGATGAATGAGATCGAAGAACATGCTATACAGTTAGAACGGATTCGATTATCGCGTGAATTACATGATGATATTGCCCAAAAATTATTTAGCCTATCGGCACATAGCGCAACTTTACCCAAACTGATTGAACAAAATGCGCCAGAAGCCATTTCATTGGCACAAAATGTTGCACACCTATCCGAACAAGTGAATTTAGATTTGCGTGCCTTATTGATGAGTCTGCGCCCGCCAAATACGATTCAACGGAGTTTGTCCGATGTAATTGAAACGGTGTGCCAGCAATTTCAAGAGACACATCACATCCCAACCACTTGCACATTGGTATTGCAAGGCAAATATATTCCGAGTGGGGTTCAAGATGTGCTGTATCGGATTACACAAGAGGCGTTGCATAATATCCATAAACATGCCCATGCTAAATCGGTGGTTGTATCTATATTAGAAGGTAAAAATCATCTCACAATGAGCATCACCGATGATGGGGTGGGGTTTGATATAACCGACCCTGCGACTGGTCACTTGGGGTTGATGAACATGCGTGAACGAGCGCGTGCTGTGGGTGGGCAGATGATGATTGAAAGTGATAGTGGACATGGTACAACGATTAAAGTGACTGTGCCGATTGGGTTGGAGGACGAAACATGATTAAGGTACTCATTGCAGATGACCATGCTGTCGTTAGGCAAGGGCTACGCCAATTATTACACGCGCAAGCCGATATTGAGGTCGTTGCCGAAGCAGAGGACGGCAAACAAGCCGTTCAACTGACGCAATCGCTCCACCCAACGGTTGTGCTGATGGACTTGCTCATGCCAATTATGGATGGAATCATCGCCACCAAGCAAATTTTGGCATTGAATTTGGGGATTGGTGTGTTGGTCTTAACATCTTCATTGGATGACCAGTTGGTCAAACAAGCCTTGCAAGCAGGGGCGCATGGATATTTGCTCAAATCTAGCCGAGTGGCGGATGTGGTAGAAGCGATTAAACGGGTCGCATCGGGTCAGAGTGCATTAGACCCTGCCGTTGCCCAAGTATTGATTCATCAATCGCGCACCAATGACCCACTAAATGATTTAACAGCGCGTGAACGCGAGGTATTTGATTTATTGGCGTTAGGGCAATCAAATGAGGCAATCGCAGAAACCTTATCCATTGGTGAGGTGACAGTCCGTACTCATATCGCCAATTTGCTCGATAAATTGATGTTGCGTGATAGGACACAGGTGGTCATTTATGCGCTCAAGCGGGCGTTAATCCGTGTGGATGACTTACCCTAAATCGGGCAAGCCATCCACATTCATTATCTTAAAAATCAGACTAATTCTTTGGCTTTGGCGAGGGCGACATCAAAATTGACTTCGTTACCAATGACTGGGACATATTCGGCATATTGAATCACATCATTTTGGT
>JALONZ010000303.1 GCA_025454675.1 Anaerolineae bacterium
CGCGCCCGCCAATTTTCGTTACTCATGATGGACTTGCTCACCACACAAAACATCCGCTTTGAGGAGTATGATGCGCTCGTCAAACATGGTCATTCAGACCGCCCATATTACGCCCAAGTCATTCCTTACCGCGTACCAAGTGGCAAAGGTGAAATGCTCTCCAACGGGCTTGGCATCAGCCATCGTGCCGCCTTCACCCGTTGCCGAACCATTTTGGGACTACCCGATGAGGTGTGGACGATTGGTGATACCCTCGATTTATCCGAAGATGAATTGCTCCGTTTGGCGCGGTTGCCATCGGATGAGCAAGCCATTTTGGAAGCCCGCAAGTTGGCAGAAATTGTTGCGAGTCGCAACAATTTTGATGCGTTAGATGAAAAATTGAAGGCGGGTGGTGATAAAGAAAAATCATCTAGCTCCCCTACCCTATTCCAAGATGCCGCCCTCAAACGCGGAAAAAAGCTGTTTTCTAAGCAAAATGAGCTGGTTGCGAAAGAATTATTCGCCATTCGCAGTGGGGTAGGGGAAGCGAATTCTGCCACCAAAGGGCAAATTCGCGCCAAGATAGATGAACTGCGTGAGTGCCTCAATGTGCTAGAAAAAGCGTTGGATGGCAAGCGGTAAAGCAACAAATCAATCCGCCATAGCATGGTATATCCTGTCTACAATTTCGTAAGGGCGCAACATGTTGCGCCTTTACACGCACACACACCATCCTTATAAGAACCCGTATTATCGCCCTGCAAATTGTTCATCATGGTGCTATGCACAATCCTTGTAAAGGTGTTATAATCAAGATAACACATTCGTCCAATTAGACATTTACCGGGGGGTAAGTATGTCAAGTGGTCTTTTATAATTGTTCCAACTCACAGCATAAAAGTGGTATTTTATGTACCATCAATCGGTATTTTAGATGGATGCTCATCACAGTAATTCTCATAACCGCCTGTAGCACTGTCCCTGTTACACTCCCTAAATTGACGGGCAACATCCCCATTCACGCGCCTGCCACAGCCAGCGCAGGAAGCGCGATTGAAGTGTCGGTGGGTCCGTTGAATGTTGCCAATGGCACGCCCATTGGGTTGGTGATGGTCGGTGTTCACGGTCCAAAAGTGTACAACACCGTTTTTACAGATGGTGAAGCCTTATTCAGAATTCCATCCGCAGATACCTTTCAGCCCGGTTATGTGGCATTGATTGTCGCCAGCGAAAATGCGCGGGGCGAAGCCAGCATCATCGTTTTCACCCCAAACAGGTCAAACGCCCAAAATGGCATTTTGATTATCAATCAATAAGTGCCATTTAGCCTAAAAAATTCATCCCCAATTACACTACGGAACATCCCTAGAAGGCGCTATAATCGTGCCTAAGATTCGTTAGCTATACTTATCCATGAGGTCTTATGGGCAGAGAAGAAATACTCAATCATATCCAAAACAATCCAGATGTATCGGTTTTGATTATTGGTGGTGGGATTAATGGCATCGGCACATTCCGCGATTTAGCCTTGCAAGGCGTGGATGTGTTGCTGGTGGAGATGAACGATTTTTGTTCAGGTGCGAGTGCCGGGTCATCACACATGGTACATGGCGGGTTACGCTATTTAGAAAATGGCGAGTTCCGACTGGTACGCGAAGCCCTAACAGAACGCAATCGCTTGCTCCAAAACGCACCGCATTATGTGAAGCCACTCCCCACCACCATCCCCATTTTTACGGCATTCAGTGGCATGTTGAACGCCCCACTCAAATTTTAGCGCCTACGGGATAAACCCAGCGCACGCGGGGCAATTGTCATTAAATTGGGTTTGACCATGTATGATTTATTCACGATGGGTCAGCAAACACTGCCACGTCATCGCTTCTTTGGCAAAGAAGAATCGCTCGTGCGCCGTCCAGAATTGAATCGGGACATCATGGCAACCGCCACCTATTATGATGCGTGGATGCCCTATCCAGAACGGATTGCACTCGAAATTGTTTTGGATGCAGAGGCAGAATCGCCCAATGCGCGTGCCATCAATTATGTGAAGGCAGTCGGCGCAGGGCATGATACCGTGACATTACGCGACCAACTGACAGGGACAGAATACACTGTCAAACCGCAAATCGTCATCAATGCGGCGGGTCCATGGATTGATTTTGCCAATGAACATCTCAATCGTGGGAGTCGGTTTATTGGTGGCACAAAAGGGTCGCATCTGATTGTTGACCATCCCGAATTATTCGCCGCCACACAAGGACATGAGATGTTCTTTGAAAATGCGGATGGTCGCATTTGTTTATTCTTCCCGCTCGAAGACCGTGTATTGATTGGCACAACCGATATTCGGATTGATAACCCCGATGAAGCCGTCTGCACCGAAGATGAAGTGGATTATATGCTAGAGATGGTGAAATTGGTGTTCCCCAATATTCAGGTAGACCGTTCTCATATCGTCTATCGGTTTAGCGGGGTGCGCCCATTGCCATCCAGTAGCGCCAGCACTACTGGGCAAATTAGCCGTGACCACAGCATCAATGTGATTGAAGCAGGGGCGCGTGGTGCATATCCCGTGTTGTCATTGGTGGGTGGTAAATGGACGACCTTCCGCGCTTTTTCTGAAAAAGTGGCGGACGATGTATTGGGTCGGTTGAATAAAAAACGGGTCAATAGCACCCTCAAGTTACCCATTGGTGGCGGAAAAAATTTCCCCAAAGATAATCGGCAACGCTGGATTAATGACCAAACCCTCAAGACAGGTCTGCCACGCCAAACAGTGGAAATGCTCCTAAATCGGTATGGCGGACGCGCAGAAGAGATTATCACCTTTTGCCAAGCAGAGGCAGATGCACCGTTGGAATGTGTCCCCGATTATACCCACCGTGAAATCGTCTTTTTGGCGACATATGAAAAAATTGTGCATCTTGATGATTTGCTCATGCGCCGTTCTCTGTTGGCGATGCTGGGTAAAATTGATGGGGCGGGATTGGTGGAACTGGCACACATCCTTGCAGGGGTGCTGGGATGGGATGAAAAACGCGCCCAACAAGAGGTGAACCAAAGCCGTCAGCGCCTAATTACCCAACATGGCGTATCCGCAGAAAAACTAGCCCTAACTCATCAATCTGCATAATATTCCGAAATAAAAACAACCTACTGTTAAAAAGTAGGTTGTTTTTTGTTCACAAACCAAATGAAAACGTATTTTTCGGAAAAAATTAAGAAATCTCAAGGGCGCAAATTCAAACAATACCGTACAATAAAATTATAGACGAAATTGAATCCATTATGCAGGTGTGTTTATGTTGAAATTTAGCGCACTAAAAATTCGAGGGTTATTACTCCTTTCAATTCTACCATTCATCATTATTCCCCTTATTGGTGTCTCTGTTTATTTCATTAGTCAGTGGGCAGAACGCATCACTCTTGATGTGCGTGAGTCACGGTTTACTGATATTGAGCAAGAAACGGGTGAATTTGAAGATTATTTACGAGTCCCCATTCAAGATTTAGAATATTTTCGCAACGCGCCAATTGTCGTCAATTTTGCGCGTGCGCTTATTACAAATAGCCCCGCAGAAATTGACAGAACACGTACGGAGCTAGAGACTGGGTTTTTAGCACTCAGCAATGTGCGCCAAATTTATTATGAAGTTCGGTTTATAGATGCAACAGGGTTAGAACGTGTCCGTATCAATTATGATAGCGTAGCGGAACAAGGTGTTTTGGAGACGAACTTACAAAACAAAGCAGACCGCCCCTACTTTATAGAGACAATAAGCAAAGCAGACGGGGAGATTTATATTTCAAGAATTGATCTCACCCGCGAAGGCACCCCACCAACGCTTTTCTTAGATGCAAATGGAAATCCTATTCCGGTTATACGTTATGCGACCCCCATCTATGTTGATGGTGTGTTAGCAGGTATCATCATCTTGAACCCATTTGCCAACCCCCTCTTCGAGATTGCATCACCCGATGAGGGTGAAGGTCTCAATTATCTGCTCACATCGGATGGGTATTATTTGACTAATTCCACCAATCCCGAACTCACTTTTGGCTTTGAACCCGATGTCGACTTAATTGGGAATCAGGTGGGTGCATCCTTCTTTCAAGATGCTAATTTTAACCAAGACCAAATCAACACCATTTTATCTGCTGAAGAAGAGAAGTATGAGGAATAATTTGAGGCACCTTTTTTTTCTTTTTTTTTGTACCGT
>JALONZ010000304.1 GCA_025454675.1 Anaerolineae bacterium
ATGTGATGGTGGGTGTAAATTGCAACGAAATATAATCTACATTGTCTGTCCCATCGCTAATTAATTGGCAACAAATACGGTCTTTATCAACTTGTGTAAATGACACACCAACCCGTCTGCCCGACTCTTGATATTCAACGTTGCCAACCGTATTATCCGCACCCAAAATTTCTTGTGCCGCAGTGAGCGGGGTTTCGCCAGGGGTAATCCCGCGCCAGCACGGAAGTTGGCAATTTTCGTTCTCGCTAATAAGGCTATTATCCACCAGCAAATTATCGGCAATAATCCGATTCACCAAAACCACATTATCGGCAGGATTTTCACTGGTCAAAAATGCGGTCAAGGCTTCTAAATCTACCCCACCCCGCGCATATTCGGTATCACCCATTTTAATCACACCAACAGGATTTTCGCCCACTTGAACACGTACAGCAGGTGTACCATTCACAGATAGTTCTTGTCCAAAGACGGTATCTGTTTCAAATTGAAACGGATCCGCCCCTGCCATACATGCACTCAATAACGATTCATCCATACCTAACCGCGTAGCCACATTGGTAACGACATTTTGGTCAAGTTGACGGTTTTTTGCGAGGTCATATAACAAGACATGTGTCGCCCAAAATTTATCTTGTTCATTGGCACATTCATTCAAAACAGCTAAATAGGGTGATGCTTGTTGGTCAATTACAGGGAAAAACCGATATTCAAATTTAGCCTGACCCGTCACGACAAAATTTTGAATGAACGCTTTCACCACATCTTGGTGATAGGTTTGGCAATGTGGACATAAAAAGTCTGCAAACTTAATGATTTTTATGGGTGCATTCACATCGCCTAAAATAAACGCACCATCTGCCCCGCGTGAATGTGGAATGCCTGCATAAAACGCGATAAGTTCTGCATCACCTTGTGTAATAACAGATTCCGTCACCTGTATTTCATCAGTGATTTCGCGTGTTGCCTCATCCGTTACAGATGGCTCAGTGTCGGGTGTCGGGGTTTCTTCAGGCGTTGGGCTACATGCCGCCACAAAAATGAAACACCCTATCATCAAAAACATTTTCAATCGCATAAGATTCTTCCTTTAGGCTTTACAATACGCATCAAACCATTTCAACATCTCTTTCAGATGATGAACACGGTGTTCTGGCTCACCACTGCGCGACATTTCATGACCTTCACGCGGATAACGAAGCATTTTTACCGTCCCGCCACTCCGCCGTACAAATGCAAAAAGTTGTTCCCCTTGTTCAATCGGCACACGGAAATCATTTTCGGCATGAATAATCAACAAAGGGGTCTTGATTTTATCCGCATACGCCACTGGGGAATGTTGCCATAAAAAGTGATGGTCTTCCCATGGATGAACATCAAATTCGCCTGTGATGAGCGATGGCACATCACTTGTGCCATAAAAGCTAATCAAATTATACACGCCCCGTTGCGAAACAGCGCATGCAAATCGGTCGGTATGACTAATCACCCACGCCGTCATATACCCGCCATAAGACCCGCCCGTCACTGCCATACGCTTGGTATCCACAAACCCTTTTTGAATCAGCACATCCACACCCGCCATCACATCATCAAATGCAGGTGCGCCCCAATCCCGAATAATGGATTTTTGGAACGCCTCCCCATATCCATCTGCCCCGCGTGGGTTGCAATAAAATGCGATATAGCCATTGGCGGCATGAAATTGCCACTCATGGAACATCGAAGCCTCACCCGCACCCCACATGATATGCGGTCCGCCATGAATATTCACGGCTAACGGATATTGATTGCCCTCTTCATACCCAACAGGCAAAATATACCAACCTTGAATTTCAATCCCTGCTGGTGATTGATACCGAATTTCATGCGTGGGTTGAACAATCACTTTTTCTAGCCAATCGGCGTTAAATGTCGTCAGTGCAACGGGTTCATTTGCGCCTGCGGGTAATACCATCAATTCAATCGGACAAGTATCGGTGCTGGCAGTGAATACCACATCACCAGACGCATTCACATCTGCTCCCGACACCTTAAAAATGCCCGCACTCAACAATTCAACCGTATGTTGCGCGATATTTGCCTTATAAATTGGTGTATTACCTTCACTATTCAGGCTAAAAATGAGTGAATCGCCGTCTGGTGTCCAATTAATAGTCGTCGTTGAACGGTCTAACTCCAAATTAATATCCATCACTTCGCCACCCTCAATCGGCATCACCGCAATGCGGTCTATAGATTGAAACAGGCTTTGTCTGCCCAAAATGGGGAAGCGCGTAAAAGCCAACCATTTGCCATTGGGTGATGGTTGTGGGCTAAACGCAGTATGATCATCATCAGTCAGGCGCGTTTCTTCACCTGTCGCCACATCAATCCGATAAACCGCGCTATTGCGGAACGGTTCATCTTGGCTAATATCCCATTGACGCGCACTATAAAGATATTTGCCATCATGTGACCATTGTGGTGGTTCATAATTCGCCGATACATCGGTCAATCGGCGCGGTTTGGCATCATCACCTGTCAATCCATCAGCAGTCCGCATGACATAAACCTGTGTGTGACGGTCATCCAAATAACTCGTCCCAACACGATACGGGATTTTATGCACCGCTAACGGGTCAGATTTTTTGCGTTCCAATTCATCTTGACGTTCTTTACGCGCTTTGCCTTCATATTTATCTTGTGGCGGGGCTACTTCTACCCCCTCATTAGCCCGTTCTTCTTCATTCATGCCACTTAAAAATGCCATCCATTCCCCATTTGGCGACCATTCAGGTGATGTTGCACCGTTGGGTAAACTGGTGAGTGGGCGCGGGTCGCCACCCATGTGTGATGACATCACATAAATTTGTGGTTTGCCATCGCGTGCCGATACAAATGCCAATTGTGACCCATCAGGCGACCAACGCGGTTGAAAATCTTTGCCAGAACGGGTAATTTGGCGCGGTGTGCCACCTTTCAGTGGGCTTAACCAGATGTTGCGTTTATAACCATTATCATTTTTATCTACAGTCACACGCACATACGCCACCCATTCCCCATTTGGGCTAATGCGTGGGTCTTCTACGGTGATGATGTGATATAAATCATCCACTTGCATGGGGCGTTTTGCAGTCATACCAATCCTTTATTTGAAATAATTTTAACGGTTTTATTATAACCTAAAACTCATGAAAACCACTTAAAGCCATATTATAAATAAACCAAATTGTCTGCTACAATAAATTTTGCAAACAGAATGGATAAAAAATATATGGCTATAGACCCTCAACTCTTTAAGCAAGCAATGGCACAATGGGCAAGCGGTGTTACCATCATCACAACACGTCTACCCTCTGGTGAATTGAAAGGCATGACCGCATCCTCATTCACCAGCGTCAGCATGAATCCATACCTCATTTTGGTATGTATCGCCAAAAAATTATATACGCATGAAGTCATGCTCCAAAGTGATGTTTTTGCCGTCAACATTTTGAATAGCAACCAAGCCGAAATCGCCCAAATTTTTGCAGGGATGCGCCCTGATATTCAAGACCGATTCGCGCATGTCGGCTACACCACATCAGAAACAGGCTCCCCTCTTTTGCCCGATGTATCGGCGTGGTTTGATTGCAAAAAATATCAGACAATGGATAGTGGCGACCACACCATTTTCATCGGGGAAGTCCTATCGGCACATGGCAATATAGGCAAACAACCTCTCATTTATTTCAATCGGCAATGGGGCAGTTTTGCTCCACAAAATTCATAAGAGGACAACATGAACTATTTAGGCACAGTCAAACTCACCCAAATTCAACGTGACCGCCTCAAAATAGGCGAAAAACCCAACCAAATTTATAAACCAGACCCACTCTTGGCAGTGGATGCCATTCGACTGACCCCGCAAGGCATAATTGGTATCACCGCCGATGGTGGCGAATTGGTAGATGTCCATCACCAAAATCACCCCAATACACGCAATGTCGAAAATCGAAATAGCATCTCAGTAGGATTTACCACCCTCTATGACCAAATGCACAGTCGGTTTGGGGAGATGGCAAAATTGGGCATCGCAGGCGAGAATCTCATCATCGAAAACATTGGGGCATTCAATATTGATTCAATTGGTTCGGCATTGGTCATCAAAACCGCCAACGGGCAAAAAGTAACCCTCACTGTTGGGAAGGGCATCCCACCTTGCCG
>JALONZ010000305.1 GCA_025454675.1 Anaerolineae bacterium
AAGCCTTTTATGATGCGATAAATTTTTATGAGGGGAGCATCATCGCCAGCCATAGCAATCCACGTTATTTTTGCGATACAGACCGTCACTTGTCTGATGACATGATACGATTGCTGGCACAGCGCGATGGCGTGATGGGGGTGGTGCTGTTCAATTTATTTTTAGACGGGAATTGGCAATATAGCGATGGCAAAAATGCGATTTCAATTAGTCGTGTGATTGATGTGATTGATTATATTTGCCAATTGACAGGCAGTTCGGCGCATGTGGGGATTGGTGGTGATTTTGATGGTGGGTTTGGTGTGGAAAGCATTCCTGCGGAGATGGATACTGTGGCTGATTTATGGCTCATCAAAGGGCAATTAGAGGCGCGTGGCTATAGCGAGGCGGCTGTTCATGCGATTTTGCATGGGAATATGCTCCGCAAATTGCGCGAGGGGCTATAAGACCAATTGACGGCGCGTTAAATTGTGCTACACTTTGTCTATAATTGAATCATAAAGACAATGACCAAGAAAAGTAATCATTTTCCCTGATGACCAGAGAATGTAAGTCTTAGGCTGAGAACTTACTCATCATAAAATAGATGAAAAGTCCCTTGCGAGTTGCACATCTGAACCCATAGTAAGTTGTGACGGGAACGCCCGTGATAGCGAAATGAGCGCGGCGAGTATATCGCTGAAGCAAGGTGGTACCGCGGAAGAGCTAAAAACCCTTTCGTCCCTGCATATTGATGGGACAAAAGGGTTTTTTTAATTGGAACGAAAGGACACAGGATGAATACAACCAAACAAATGCCAAAGAATTTTGATTTTGCCGAAGCCGAAAAACGGTTATATCGCTGGTGGGAATCGAAGGGGTGGTTTAAGCCAGAAAATGCGCCACATGATGCCGAACCGTTTGTTATCAGTATGCCACCGCCAAATGTGACGGGGGCGTTGCATATTGGTCATGCGCTGTTTGTGTCGTTGGAAGATTTGATGATTCGGTATGAACGGATGCGGGGCAAAGCGGCGCTTTGGGTGCCAGGGACTGACCATGCAGGCATTGCGACCCAATTACAAGTCGAAAAAATGTTGCGCGAGGAAGGTACAAGCCGCGAAGAAGTGGGCTATGAAGAATTTTTGAAGCGCACATGGGAATGGAAAGAAAAATATGGTGGCACGATTAACGACCAATTACGCCGTTTGGGTGCGAGTTGTGATTGGGAACGTGGGCGTTTCACCTTAGATGAGGGGCTTTCTGAGGCGGTGCAGGAAGTGTTCATCAAACTTTATGAACAAGGGCTAATTTATCGCGGTCCGCGTTTGGTGAATTGGTCGCCAGGGTTGCAAACTGCCGTAAGTGACCTAGAAGTGGAACGCGAAGAAGAAACCGTGAAATTATACTTCTTCAAATATCCGATAGAAGGCGGTGAATTTATCCCTGTTGCAACCACCCGCCCCGAATCCATTTTGGGCGATACGGCGGTGGCGGTGCATCCAGAAGATGAGCGTTATAAGCATCTGATTGGTAAAACAGCGTATGTGCCAATGCTCAATCGTCCGATTCCTGTGATTGGGGATGAGTATGTGGATAGGGAATTTGGGACAGGCGCATTAAAAATTACCCCCGCGCACGATTTTAATGATTATGAAATCGCGCAGAAACACAATTTGCCCATGATTAATGTATTGACGCGCAAAGCGACCATGAACAGCAATGCAGGGGGATATGAAGGGCTAGACCGTTACGAATGTCGTAAAAAATTATGGTCGGATATGGAAGTCGCTGGTTTGACCATCAAAATGCAAGATTACACCACGATTGTGCCACGTAGCCAGCGCGGTGGTGAAATTGTTGAGCCGATGATGAGTACGCAATGGTTTGTGAAAATTCAGCCCCTTGCAGAAAAGGCGCTGAATGCGGTGAAAACGGGTCAAATTAAAATTGTCCCAGACCATTTTGAGAAAGTGTATTATCACTGGTTAGAAAATATTGAAGATTGGTGTATCAGCCGTCAATTGTGGTGGGGGCATCGTATCCCCGCGTGGGTGCATGATGACGGGCGGGTTCATGTGGGCAAAAACCCGCCGCGCGGTGATGGTTGGACGGCTGAACGGGATGTGTTGGACACATGGTTCAGCAGTGGGTTGTGGCCCTTCAGCACATTGGGTTGGCCCCACAATACGCCTGATTTGGCGCGGTACTATCCAACGCATGTGATGGAAACAGGTTATGACATCCTATTTTTCTGGGTGGCACGCATGATTATGATGGGCTTGTGGTTCACCGATAAGCCACCATTCCATACTGTGTATTTGCATGGTCTTGTGCGCGATAAATTGGGGCGCAAAATTAGCAAAACACTGGGTAATGTGATTGACCCACTTGAATTGGTGGACAAAGTGGGTGCAGACCCGCTACGGTTTGCGCTTGTGACCAGTGGTACGGCGGGTAATGATGTGAATTTGGACTTGGAATGGGTCGAATATGGGCGCAACTTTTTGAATAAAGTGTGGCAGATGACGAATTTTGTCACCAGTAATTTGGATGGTGATATGCCTTTGGGCGTGCCTGTGCCATCGGAACTCGACTTACCGTCGCGTTGGGTGTTAAGTCGGTTGAATCGGCTCATCAAGAATGTACAATATTTATTCGATAGTCATCAATATGGTGAAGCAGGGCGACAAATCCGCACATTTTTGTGGGATGAGGTGGCTCCGTGGTATTTAGAAATTTGCAAACATCCGTTGTATAACGGGACTGATGCCGAAAAACAAATGGCGCGGCGGGTTTTGGTTCATGTGATGGATATCAGTTTGCGCTTATTGCATCCATTTATGCCATTTGCGACAGAGGAAATGTGGGGCTATTTGCCACATGAGGGCGAATCGCTCATCCTTGCAAAATGGGCAGAGGCAGATGACCGTTATATGGATGATGAAGCCGAGTTGCAAATGGGTGTGTTGATGGAGATGGTGCGTCAAATCCGCGATATTCGCAACAACCAATATGATATTCCGCCCAGCAAAAAGTTAAGCGCGATTGTGGCACCCGGTAAGCATCGTGGGAATATCCAACAATATGGTTATATTTTTGCGCGGTTGTGCAATGTTGACCAAATCACATTGTTGGCGGATGATGCGCCCGCGCCAGAAGATGCGGCTTCGGCAGTGGTCAGTGATGTGACGGTGTATTTACCGCTTGCGGGGATGATTGATGTTGATGCAGAAATAGACCGCCTGAGCAAAGAGCGCGAAAAATTAGACGGTCAAATTGCCAAAACACAAGGTATGTTGAATAACGAAGGATTTGTGAGTCGTGCTAAACCCGAAATTGTGGAAAAAGAACGGATTCGGTTGGCAGAATTGCAAGCCAGCCTGACACAAGTGATTGAACAATTGAATCGGCTAAAAGGGTAAGATATAACAAACTGGGTGAAGGTCTTCCTTCACCCACTCGCGTTATTGGGGTTTTTTTGATTGGTAAAAATAACACGCCCAGCCTCTTGAGCGGCTTTACGAACATCGGCATCATTATCGTTGCTAAAAACATCACGCAAGGCTTCTAAAGCACCTGCATCATTGAGTAAAACCAATTCTTGAATGGATTGTAAACGAACTTCAACCCGTTTATCTTTGAGACGGCTAATATGGTACTCTAATAATTTTTGATTGACACCCACCATGAACTCCTTTGAATTCGTGAATACGCCAATACTCTCTCAATCCTAATTATAATCAAAAGGCAATTTAATAGGATAAAGAATAGTGAAGAATTCCTATCTTTGTAAAGACATTATTGACTCATAGATTAGGATTTTCTCAGTAGTGCATGTTATAATCAAGGTCAAGAACGTTTATTTTACCACCAGATTAGATTGAGGATTTTTAACTTGGTCAAACATGCTGTTATTCTCACAGTTGGGTCATTATCGCATCGTAGCCAATTAACTTATAATCGCGCCCATTCGATGCTCCCCGCGCTCGGTAAACCATTAGTCATCCGCATTATGGATAGGTTGTATCGAGTGGGAATTCGTCACTATACCGTTGTGGTTGGTGAAAATGAAGGGGCGGTGGTGAATTACCTCAATACCCAGTGGATGCCTGATGTGACGGTGAATTATATCCTCAAATTCCCGAATGACAGTTTTGTTAAGACGATTAAAACGATTGCACAAAAAATCAATGAGCCGAACGCCCGATGTTTTATTATTCAGTGGCGCGACCAATACGCTTTCACAAGCCCCTCAGCATGTATTTGCAGTGACAGAAGGGGATGTTGTGAAGGAGATTGTGACAGCATCCACCCCCGAAAGGCGTGCGATTACATTGATTGATTTTTTCGTGTGCGGGTCGCCTGTGGTGGAATATATCATGAAACTGCCAGAACAGGCGAGTTATCAAGAATCGAATCGGCAATTTATGGATATTGCCAAACGGTATATTGATAACGGCGGGGTAGGGGTGATGACCCGTGCCAATTGGGTATTACAGGTGGAGGCAGACCGCGATTTGCTCACACTGAATAAACATTTATTAGATGAGGGGCAAGATGCACATATTTTGAGCGAATTGCCTTATACCGTAAAAATTATTCCGCCTGTGCGGATAGACCCCCAGGTGAATGTGGGTCAGGGTGCAAAAATTGGTCCGCATGTGTATTTGGAACGGGGTGCAAGCGTTGGGCATGAGGTTGTCATCAAAGATTGTATTGTGTTGACCAAAGCCAATGTGCCATCTCAAAAGACGCTCACCAGCACCATTTTGACCACACGCGGACCGCTAACGTAATCTGTCCTTCATTCATCCTATCAATGAGGCTATAATGGGGTGTTGATGAACGGATGTTAAGAGGTGATGATTTGCCAGAATCTTATAAAACATGCCCAATTTGCAAAACAGCGAATCCTGTTAATGCGTCATTTTGTATGACGTGTGGGACATCTCTTTCCACAGATGGGGCAGGTAATGCACATGCTTTGCAAATGAAGCCATCCGATTACGAATATCAATATGGCGAAACTGATTTGATGGAACGTTCAATCCATGCTGTTGGTCGGCGCTATTTATTGGGGGCATTTGTATTTTTAGTGGTGATGATGTTGGTTGGCATTGGCATCATTTTTGCCCCTAACCTGCTTAAAAATGCACAACAAGCCCTTTCTGAAATTATCAGTGAACCGACCTTAACCCCAAGCATCACGTTCATTCGCCCTACGGTGACAGTTGGTCCACCAACACGCACGCCAACCGCAACCTTGCCCCCAACCGATACACCATCACCGACACCGACCCGCGAGCCTTGTTTGCAAACGGTACGGACGGGTGATTTATTATGGGATGTGGTGGTGAGGTGTGGTCATTTTAGCGATGCCGTGTTTGCACAGGTGGTTGAGATTAATAATTTGCGAGATGCGGGTACAATTTTTGAGGGGCAAGTTTTAGAAATTCCGTGGCCCACACCGACTGTAGACCCTAATATACCAACTGCCACCCTTGACCCCGAAGCCCAAGCCGATACGCAAAATGTTGCTTTTGAGCAAGCCTTTTTTCCGACAGCGACTTTATTACCCGGTATTCAACAACATCGGGTGGTTGCAGGCGAGAATATTATCACGATTGCATTGCAATATAAGGCGACCATCGAAATTTTATCGCAATTAAACCCAGAGGTGACTTTTTCGCAATGCGATTTCGGGTTAGATTTGGGGGGGGAACGGTGTAATGTGATGGTATTTGAAGGGCAATTGATTCGTGTGCCAGCCCCAACACCAACCCCGACTTTATCCGCGACACCATCGGGTAGCGAAACGCCAACGCCGACCGTTACACCAACATTCAACGCGCCAGCTATCCAAAGTCCAAGCAATCGTACCTTTTTTAGGCGTGACGAATTGATTACATTACGATGGAGTCCGACAGGGACACTGGGAGCGGATGAAACATATAGGGTAAACGTCAAGAATCTAAATACAGGGATGATGTATACTGCCTATACACAAGACACACGATTTGTTATATCAACTGATTGGCAAGCAAAGACAGAAACGCTCACCCGTCATGAGTATGAATGGACAATCAGTGTGGTGAATATTAATGATACCGACCGCGCAAGTTATACCACACCCGCTTTTATTTTTGTTTGGGAAACAGGCGCACTCAATTAACGGATAAATCTTATGACACACTCAACACGTTTTATGCCTATATTACTGATTTTAATCGCCTTGTTTTTAGGGGCATGTGGGGCGAATGAAGATGCAACACCAACTGCTCCCGCCATCGTACAAGAGCCGATTAATCCATTGCCAGAAGTGACGCTCACAGCGACTTTGACGGTAACGCCATCGGCAACTTTATCACCAACCGTACAGCCAACGGATGCGATTCCAACTGCGACAGCTACATCTACCGAAACCGCATTGCCAACCGAATCACCGACTCCAACCCCAACTGAGGGTCCATGGACATATACGATTCGTGATGGTGATACCCTGATTAGTATTATTCAACAAGACCCGTTTAATTATCGCAATACGGATGTTATTCCTGCAATTGTGCGCCTTAATAATTTATTCAGCGCCGATATTTTGCCACCTGCGGGTCAGACCATCCTCATCCCACGCCCGACCATCACACC
>JALONZ010000306.1 GCA_025454675.1 Anaerolineae bacterium
AATAATTATGGCATCCGCGTGACTGAAAAAGCACATATGCTGGAATTGGTACGGACAGCCAGCCTAAACGGATTGCCGTCTACCATTCACGCCATTGGTGATTTAGCCGTGCGCGATGTGTTGGATGTGTATGAAGCCGTGCGCGAGGAAGAACATAAACACGGTATTTCGCCCGATTCACGCCGTCATCGCATTGAGCATGTCCAAATTATTCACCCAGATGACAAGCATCGCCTCGCACAACTGAAAATTATCGCATCCATGCAACCCATTCATGCCACATCTGATTACACAATGGCAGACCGTTATTGGGGGAATCGGTGCGAGTGGGCATATAACCCGCGCTTACAACTTGACCAAGGGGTCGTGGTCGCGTTTGGCTCAGATTCGCCAATTGAACCCTTCGACCCCATCCCCAATATTTATGCGGCGGTCACACGCAGACGCATTGACGGCTCACCGAATGAAGATGGCTGGTATCCACAAAATAAAGTCACAGCAGAAGAAGCCCTGCACGGATTCACCATTGCACCTGCCTACGCGGGGGGCATGGAAAATCGGTTAGGCAAATTGGTCACAGGGTATTTGGCGGATTTAGTCGTCTTAGACCGCGACTTACTCAAAATTTCTGCTGATGAAATTTTAGAAACCCAAGTCATCGGCACGATGGTAGACGGAGAATGGAAATTTGGGGGAATTTAAGGGCTGATGGGCGCAGGATATACTGGCATATATCCTGCGCCCGCCCTGCCTGCTACTATTCACCTTGTGGCACAGACCGGAAGAAAATCACATCCATGATGTAATTGCCGATACATTCACCATGACGCACGCCATTTTCGATGGCAGAACGAAAATGAATCCCACCATACAACCGCGACATGGCGGCTTCCATTGCCGCATGTTCAAATGAGGTGAATGAGCGTGTTATCATCCCGCTTGGTGTAATATTGGTGTTATCAAAGGCTTGCGGACCAAACATACGGGTTAAAATGCGACCTGCCGCGCCTGATACCAGCGAATGCCCCGATGGATATTCTGGAAAACCGGGTGATTCCAAATAAGTGCGCCAACGCGGGTCTATATATTCGTTGATATAGGTAATCGGGCGGAGCAAATTGTATTGATATTTGAGCGACCACCCCGAAATGAACGAATCAGCCAACGATACCCCTACCCCAACATACATTTCGGCAATCGTGCTAAGGGGCAAATCCATATCCACCGAAATTTGACGGGCAATCATCATCCAATGCCCAGCAGGTGCGCCCGATTGACCGGGTGTGTCAATCCAAAATTCTGCCATTTCGCGTTGTTCGGGGGTCAAATTTTCGCCAACTGTTTTAACCTCCATCGCTTGTGCATAAAATGTTGAATTGCGGTCGGTACTGAATGGCACATCCATATATACCGCACACATATCCGCATATGGCAACATGAACGGGCGCAATGTCCCCCAGTACGGCTCGACAACTTGCATCCCTGCTTCGGTTGGCACCCAGAAAGACGGGTCACCTACAGGAAGGATGTATTCCCGTCTGCGTGATTCTAAATAACCATCGCTACTCATCCAATCAATCAGATAAATCGCCACTTCATCCCCATAACGGAGTGAATTTTCCACAATATCAAAATCAGTCGCATCAATCCGCGCGGATTTTTGTTGTGAGCGCAAATCTATAATCATATTGATGGTTTCATCACTGCCCTTAGCAAACATCTCAAACATCACGCTCGACATGGTGGCATTCAACACCGATAACCAATCCAGTTCATTTTCTTCGCTGGGATATGGGACACTGGGAAAATCAGTCAATTGTCCACCCATTGAATAATTATTGGGCATCCCTGGTAAAAGTGCCGTGTAAAATGCGACTGCACCATACGCATATAAACGCGATGCACCTGGCGCAGAAACGGCTTCATGCCACACACGGTCATAGAGTAAATCAATCCAAGCCGTAGCGGGTGCTGGGTCTAAATCGGCAACAGGCACAGAGTCATATAAGGTACGCCCTTGTGCTTGAATGGATGTCACACCAATTAGCCCTATCAAAATGAATAATAAAAAGCGCGTTGTGTGTCTCATAAACTTCCCTTTTATTAAAGTGGATTACAAAGTTATTTCCACTTTACACCAAAATTGAGACTTATGAACAACCAGTTGACCTGTCGTATGGATTCCGTAGCATATTCATCATTTACCATAGCGACCAATCACCCGATAAATAATATCCGCCCCAAATCCAACCGCCTCAACGGGGATACGCTCATTCGCCGAGTGAATGGTGGTGGCAAAACTGAATCCTTGTGGCAATTTCATCGGCAAATAACCGTAGGTTTGAATGCCTAATTGGGCAAAAAATCGCGCATCAGTCACACCACTGAGCAAATAAGGCATCGCAATCGCCGTTTCATCGGCATGATGCAATTCTTCCGCCAACACATCATATAACCCCATATCATGTGTATTGGGACCATGTTCAAAATTGGTGACTTGCAATTCAATATCATCCCCAACAACGGCTTTTAGTTCCGCCAAAAAGATTTCTGGGGTCATATTGGGCAAAATACGCCCATCTAAATCCACCGTGATTTCCGCGGGGATGACATTAATTTTATTGCCACCACGCAAAATAGTCGGGCTGGCGGTATTCCGCAAAGGAGAATTGAATAACCGTCTCAATTCTCCTAGTTGATTGAGCGATTCATCCGCCGTTTGTGGATTGAGCAAGCCTAAAAACGCGGGTTTCATCTCATCGGGGACATGACCCGCAATCGTCTCTATCATTTTTTGGGTGGTCGGGGTGATATGAATCGGCAACGGAGATTTTTCTAGCGCCAATAAAAAGTGCGCCAGTCGGCTGGTGGCGCTCCCCGCGATTGGGGATGAACCATGACCTGCGGGTCCGCGAATGATGGCGCGAATTGAACATAATTGCCGTTCCGATACCATAATCGGATAGAAAGTTTTGCCTGCGATGGGGATGGGGAATCCACCAAATTCGCCAATGGCATATTTCACACCTGCGAATAATTCGGGATGTTCATTCACCATGAATTTCGCGCCTGCATCGCCACCTGCCTCTTCATCCGTGACCAAGCATAAAATCAAATCACCCGCAAGTGGCAGATTTTCTGCTTTGGCACGCATAAATGAGGCAACCAACATCGCCACCCCACCCTTCATATCCAACGCGCCACGCCCCCAAATAAATCCATCATGAATATCGCCACTGAATGGCGGATGTGTCCATTTTTGTCCCTCTGTCGTCACCACATCCACATGCCCATATAACAAGAGTGGCGCGGCTGTCCCATTACCTTTCAGCCGTGCGACTAAATTGGGTCGGTTGCGGAATTTTTCGTATAAAGCAGTTTCGATGCCCAACTGATTCAAGTGATGCGCGACAAAATGAATCAGTTCCGCTTCATCACCAGGGGGGTTGGTCGTATCGAAGCGGATGAGGTGCTGAAGCAGAATATGCGGTTGTTGGTAGAGGGTGGTGGTATCGGTCATGCAAATCTCCAATGGGTGAACATGAATAATTGCTAAGATTTTAGCAAAAAGTGTTCATTCGCCTATGACCACTTGCTATAATGCTCCTGTTAGATGCAAAAATTTTTGTTAATCAATCACACAAGGAGAATTTTTATATGGCAAATCGTCCGGGTATGAAAGTCGGTGATAACGAACATAACGTCCAAAATGATATGTTAACCGTGGGGAGCAAAGCACCCGATTTCACCCTGTATACCACCAGCCATAAACCCAAAACCCTCGCCGATTATGCGGGCAAGGTCAAAGTTATTAGTTGCATTCCGTCCATTGATACAGGGGTATGCTCTGCCCAAACCCGCCGTTTTAATCAAGAAGCCTCTGAATTGGGCGATAACATCGTCATTTTAACCGTGAGCGCCGATTTACCCTTCGCGCTCAAACGCTATTGCGCCGCCGAAGGCATTGAACGCACCGAAACCCTCACCACCTACCGCGATATGAAATTTGCGGATTCATATGGTGTGCATGATACCGATTGGCGTGTGTGCCAACGTGCCGTCTTTGTCGTTGACCAAAATGATGTGATTCAATATGCCGAATATGTCCCAGTCATTGGTAACGAAGTCAATTTTGATGTCGCCCTCGCCAAAGCCAAAGAATTAGTCTGAT
>JALONZ010000307.1 GCA_025454675.1 Anaerolineae bacterium
GCCACCTAGCAGTCAAAATCATTTCATCTCAAAATAAAAAGTGACAATGCACACGATAAAAAATTGAGAAATCCTAAAATCTTAATTATTCCTCAATAAAAATCAATCTATAATGAATTTAGAATTAAGAAAAAATAAAGGAATTTATCCAATGACAACAAGAATTTTAGAACCCGGTCCACAACTCTTTAGCACATTACCCGATTTTCGGTTGCCAGATTGTTATTGGAATGCACATGAACTTGGCACATTGATGGGTGAACATGGCATATTGCTCAGTTTTATCAGCGATATTTGGCATCCATCCAGCGTAAGACGCATTTTATGGTTGCGTCATCACATGCCCAAATTTATGAAACTGGGTGTGAATGTGGCGGTAATTGTGCGTGATGAAGCCAAGATGTTGTATGGCTTTGAGATGAGTAGCCCATTACCCATTCCATTCAAAATGCTGGCAGATAAACGGGGCGATGTTCATGATGATTATGATATGGTGGGGCATAATGGCTTATTGTTGCTGAATAAAGGGCATGTTTTACGCGCCAAATGGATTGTTCCAGAAGACCGTGTGTGGGTCAAATTTCCTGAACTTGAAACCGAAATATTATATTTGCAAAAAGATGAAGCATATGCCTCATATTAGGTGCATCAACCGTTTCATTAAATAAGACCTCTCTCGGTCATTATCACAGAGGGCGATGGCTTGTTCATACGCCCGTTTTGCTTTTTCGGGCATATTCCCCCGCCGATACAAATCGGCACAAGTGGCATGATATAAATAATATTGCGAGAGGGTTTTATCTGTTGCCAATGGTTCGAGTATTTCTAACCCACATTCTGCCCCACGCGCCATCGCAAGCGCCACCGCACGATTCAATTCGACAATTGGTGATGGTGCGAGTCCCATCAATGCCCCATAAAGTAAGCTAATTTGCATCCAATCGGTTGCTTGTGCGGATGACGCTTGGGCATGGAGCGAGGCAATTGCCGCCTGAATCTGATATGTCCCGCGCTGATTGAGTGTTATGGCGTGGTCTAATAAGGTGATACCTTCATCAATCATCGGTTTATCCCATAATGCGCGGTTTTGGTCTTCTAACACGATGATTTCCCCATCATCATCAGTGCGTGCATCACGGCGCGCATGGTGCAACAACATCAGCGCCAATAGCCCCAGTGATTCGGCATGTTCACCGATAGCTGACTGATGACTGAGCAAATCGCATAAAACCCGCCCTAATCGAATCGCTTCATCACATAAATCGGTTTGGATGAGTTTATCGCCTTTGGGTGAGGTGTATCCCGCATTAAAGATGAGATAAATCACGGCTAACACGGCTTCTAGGCGTTCTTGTAATTGGTGTAATGGCGGGACTTGATATGGAATCCCCGCATCGCGGATTTTGCGCTTGGCGCGGACGAGGCGCTGTTCCATCGTGGTGAGGGGAATTAAAAAGGCTTTGGCAACCGCTTCGGTGGAGATGCCACCCAATAATTGCAAGGTGAGTGCAATTTGCGCCTCTTGGGATAAGGCGGGGTGGCAACATGTGAAAATGAGGCGCAACCGTTCATCCGGAATTTCGACTGGCTCATCATCAATTTCATCATCCTCATCTACTAACATGGGCAGGCGTTTTTGCAGGGCGCGATGGCGACGCAAACGGTCTATCACTTTGCGCTTGGCGGTGGTCATAATCCACCCACCTGTATTAGTAGGGATACCACTCCGTGACCAGTGGTCGAGTGCCTCTACCAGCGCATCTTGTAGCGCATCTTCTGCCAGTTCAATATCGGCATAGGTGGTGATGAGATGGGCGATTACCTTGCGCGATTCGCGCTGGAAAGTCGCTTCAATGGTGGCGTGCAAATTGGGATGATTCATGCAAAAATCCTATTTTTTGTTATGCACTCCTTTCATTATAGCCCAATTTTCTAAATTAGAACATATTTACTTTGATTTTGATGAAATAAAGATTGAAATCGAATGTTATCTATGTCACTATATAACAGATAACGGAATCTAAATTCATATTTGGAGATATAGATGACCCAACCCCGTCCGAATCTCAATCGAGATTTAACATCTGCTACATTTCGTTCATATTATTGGCTTAAAGAGGAATTGGTTGCTTTTTGCCGTGAGCATGATTTATCAACAAGTGGTTCTAAAATTGAAATCACAGACCGTATTGCTTATTTTTTACAAAATGGTGTTGCGCCTACTCAATCCATTGCACACTCTACAAAAAAGCAGAATCCAAAAGTAGAGGGGCAGTTGAGCATGAGTGAGTTCATCCGTGAGGGGTATCGGTCTGATGAAGAACACCGTGCATTTTTCAAATCGGTTATCGGGGATGAATTTAAGTTCACAGTTGGGTTTATGCAATTTTGCAAAGATAATATCGGCAAAAAAACGTATGCTGATGCGGTTGCATGGTGGTTAGATGAGCAAAAACGGAAACGTGACCCCAATTATAAACCAGATATAGCGCCACAATTTGAATATAATCGGTTTATCCATGCCTACTTTGAGGTAAATCCAGATGGCAAACTTGAAGAAGCGATTCGGTTGTGGAAAGAAGTGAAATCAAAACCGGGCGATAATATCTATCGCCCAGAACAAAAAGACACAGAATAGCTCAATGAATTGGATTAGGAGAATGAGTATCTCTCTAATCCAACCATGTTTATTAGGAGTAATCAGTGACGATGGGGCGAATTTCAATCATGCCGTTTTTGGCACCCGGAATGAGTGCCGCCAATTCGATGGCTTGGTCTAGGTCTTTGCAATCCAAAATATAATATCCGCCCAGCATTTCTTTGGTCTCGGCATAGGGTCCATCGGTGACGAGGGTTTTGCCATCGCGCACACGCACGGTTGTGGCAGTGTTGGGGTGTTGCAAAGCATCGCCAACATCTGGACTTACCCCGCGCTTGCGTGCCTCTTCCCCAAATGCCATATATTCGGCAAATTCGGCTTGAATTTCTTCTTGGGTTTGTGTGGCATAAACATCAGAATCACCATAAATCAAAATCATGTAACGCATGGTCATATCTCCTCTTATGTGTAATAAATCGGTTCAAAAGGCTTGTTACTCACTTGCTATAAAAACAACGAATGAGGATGACCAAAATCGACATCTTTTTTGACCAATTTTGCGAATTGATTTAAGACTTGACCAACATCTCATTAAGCCTGCTTGCCTATGCCGTCCATCCTCATTACACTACATCCTGATAATCAAATTGGAGGCAACAATATGGCTCAGATAACCATTTTTGGTGATATTCATGGCAATTTACCCGCCCTAGAAGCGACCTTTGCCGATATGCAAACGCGCAACCTGACCAATTTATATTGTTTGGGGGATTTGGTGGGTTATGGGGTATATCCCAACGAAGTCATACAGATGATTCGTGAACGCAACATCCCAGTCATCATGGGCAATTATGATGAAGGTGTTGGTCAAGATAGTGATGATTGTGGTTGTGCTTATAAAGCACCAGAAGATGAGGCACGCGGAAAATTATCCATCGCATGGACGAATCAGCACACCACCGCCACGAATAAAGCCTATCTCCGCACCTTTGCATCCAGCATTGCACTGGATATGGACGACCTGAAGGTGTTATTGGTGCATGGCAGTCCGCGCAAAATTAACGAATATCTGTATGAAAATCGCCCTGATGACAGCTTTGAACGCATTTTAGATGCGGTTGGTGCAGATGTGTTGGTGTGTGGTCATACCCATTTGCCCTATCACAAAATTTTGCCCAGTGGACGGCATATCATCAACGCGGGGAGTGTGGGCAAGCCCAAAGATAAAGACCCGCGTGCAGGATATATCACCCTTGCGGTGAATGGGCGTGATGTGAAAGTGGATTTTATTCGGGTTGAATATGATATAGAACGCATAGCCACTGCGATTGAAGCCAGCGACATGCCGAGCGAATTTGCCCAAATGTTGCGCGACGGTGCTGGATGATTTTCAGTACAGATAAAAATCAAAATCCCCCAACCTGGGGGATTTTTGGGTCATTCGCCTAAAACGCTTGCCAAAACATCATCAATAAGCGATTCCAAATCGGTCTCCAAACTGCCAGAAAGGGCAACAACGATGATTTCTTCATCAGGTAAATAGACTCCTAATGACGAAAAGCCGATGACCCC
>JALONZ010000308.1 GCA_025454675.1 Anaerolineae bacterium
GTTGGTGCAAAGACCGCGCAAGGGTATGGTGTGTTCGCACGGATTGAATAGGGAAGGGTAGAAGCGATGTCACATGTGTTTATTAGTTATTCGCGCAAGGATAAAGTTGTTGTTGGCAAATTTGTGGAGGCGCTCCGCAAGCAAGATTTTATCGTGTGGCAAGATGTAAGCAATATCTCGGCAGGGGATGATTGGCGACAAGCGATTTATCGTGCCATTGAAGAAGCGGCGGTATTCATCATTTTCTGGTCACAATCCGCCAGTTTATCTGCTGTGGTGAAAGAGGAAATTGATTATGCCATCGCCCAAAACAAACCGATTATCCCCATCTGGCTCGAAAAAGATACCCCATTGAGTGCCGATTTAGCCATTCGCAATGCCATTTTAACACGGGCATTCACACCAAAATTAACCGAAGCCTTGTTGAATACAGCCCCGCGCATACAACGGCAAATTTCTGAGTTGAATTTAGAATTGCCAATGACGAGTCAGACTGTGCCAGATATTGCCCGCCAAATCATCGGCGGAAAAGAGTATGTGGTGATTCCTCTGATTCAATCTGCCTATAGCAAAGCGGTTGTCATTGCAGAGGCAAATACCATCCCTGCGCGTGCCAAGCGAATCCAATTGATGGTGCAATGTACGGGTGCGGTTGGGTATGGGATGGTGAATGATGCGTTTAGTATCATCCAAAAAGAGGATGCAGAATTTCCAGATGAAGCAGAGCCGTTGGTGGGATTGTATATCACGGGACCGACAGATTTAGCTGACCCGACCAAATATACGATTGATGTGAAAAATGTCGCGCATTACAGCGACCTCAACGATACCATCCAAAAAGCGATTTATCTATTCACCATGAATGACCGCAACAAGGTGTTCCAACTCTTTTTGCAGATGTTGGTGGATATTGCGTTTTTGTTTGGTGTAGAGGCGAATCGGTGGATAAAGTTCCAATTGTATCGGATTGAGCGTGGCGTGGGTTATACACGCATCATGGATATTGGTGAACGATTGCCACAATGACAGTTTCTCCACTGGAGAATGTGTAGGATAACGTATCTTGGTACGCCACTGAGCGATATAGGTTATCGCTTAGTGGTAATTTTATGGGGTAAAGAATTATTTTTAGGGATTTTAATAGCTCATAAAACGTCAAATTAGCTACTTAGAAACACGAATATGTAGCTATTACCGTTTATGTTCATCCCCATTCACCCCTATAATAACCACCATTATCCGATTCACCAAACGAGAAAATCACCGCAGGACACGATTTATAAATTTTATCGCCTGTGGTGGGAAGTTGAGATTATGGTGTTCCGCTAGGCGGTGTTGGGCTGAGACAGAATCAAAAAAAATCCCCTATTACATGGGTGAAGACACTACTAAGAAGTAAGCCGTGGTTTACTCTCTCGATTTTGTCCAGAAGGTTATCATAAAAACACCCTGCCCCTAAATGTTATTATGGCACAGTTGGGACAAACTCCGCCGCGCCTAAGTCGCATAACTCACCTTGCGGACGTGGTGTATCCAGTTGGTCATAATCAGGTTCATAATAACTCTCATCGCAGGCGTATTGGTCAATTGCCTTATTCCCTGCAAGAAGTGGCACAACCCAACCATCAAATTCACCCAGCAATAAATCGGGTTCACGACCATCACAATCCACATTCCGCAAATTTATCCTTCTGCCACCATATTGAAATTCGACTATCTCCACATGACCACATGCACCATCGCCCTCAATGATGATGCTGGCATCAATGCGGTCTAAGTTACCTGTCAGGTTTTGGGGTGCGCTATTATCAAGAAAGGTGTTATTATTGCCCGCGCTACCATATGCCACCACATAAATCGCACCATCAGACACCGTTGCTTCGTTTCGGATAAAGGTGTTCATAAAAATATATGTCCCTAGCGCACTAATTGCCCCGCCTGTTTCGGCACGGTTTTCGATGAACGTGTTTTGATAAATATATTTGCTGGCATCAGCAAAGGTATGTATTGCCCCGCCCTCCCCCATAGCTTGATTTTGTACAAACAAACTGCCTGTAATAGCTAATTCTGTGCCAGCCCCAATAGCGCCACCATCCGCTTTTGTGGCGATATTCCCTTCAAAATAACTATTTAGGACGTATGTCGCACTATTCCAATAAGTTGGGGTCAGTCGCGCATCCATCGGTTTGGCGATAATGGGCGATTTGGGGTTATAACCCAATGGCATATACTTGTAGTTGAATTCATAATATAATGCCCCGCCAGAACCCGCCGTATTCCCCAAAAATTGACTATTGATGATAGCCATTTCGCTCACCAAATCACTGATGACCGCCCCGCCGCGGGATTCGGCATGATTCAATTCAAATTGACTATTGGCGATGAGCGTTAAATGGTGATTATAAATCGCCCCGCCAGATGCGCTGGTATATATCGGCATTTCGGTTGGCTTCATCATATCCAATTTGAACACCACCGCCGAATTATCTGTAAAGGTGCTGTTCATCACCACTAGCGCCGTCTCATTAAAAATTGCCCCGCCCGATTCGGCGTGATTATCTTTGAAATTGCTATCGGTAACGGTCATCATCCCCGCGTTATATACTGCCCCACCCCACTGTGCATGATTATCAGTGAAGGTCATATCGCGCAGGGTGAGCATCCCTTCATTATAGATTGCGCCACCCCTCACACTATTTCCGCCCGAAATATGTATCCCCACTAACGATAAAGAAGCGGTTGGTGTGATTGTGAACAAACTGGTGTCATAATTACCGACAAATTGAATCGGGGTTAGGCTGGTGATGGTTAAATCGCTGTCAATCGTTAACGGGATGTCGAATGGGATGATGGTATCGGGAGGACAAACAAGCGCAATATCGCCACCCGCCCAATTCATCCGATTCACGGCATCCACAAACGCATCCCATGTGCAGGTGCTAACGGCGATATAACGCTCATAAATAATTCTGTCACCATCAGGCGACCATTCCACCGCGCCAATATCACATGCAGAAGAACGCATCACCCCGAATTGGTCACTTTGGACAAGGCACGGCGCAGGATAAGCATCTATAGCAGGACTACCCGCCAATAATGATACAAATCCATCTGATTCATCCAACATCAGGTCATTCACCCGCACCGCATCCCCACAGCGATAATCGGTCAGGTTGGTCTCATCAATCCGCCATGCTTGCGCCCCCCAACACTGTGATTTATAGCGCGTTGCACCAGAAAAAATATTATATTGAACATCGGCGCGACTATCGGTGAAGATTGCCCCGCCAATCCCTGCATTATCCACAAAGGTGTTATGCAAAATGATGGCAGTGGGATTTATATCAGCATAAACGCTCCCGTAGATTGCTCCACCCTCTGCCGCATGGTTATTCAAAAAGGTGTTGTTGATGATGGATACATTAATTTTCGATTCATACCGAATAGCACCGCCTTCGCGCTCGGCACTATTTTCGATAAAGGTGTTGTTGCTAATCACGATATGGGGAAAAGTCTCGGAAGTCCACGTTTTCCAAATATTGATTGCCCCGCCTAAATAACTATGATTGCCCTGAAAATGGTTGTTGTGGATGGTCGCATCCGCGCCAACAAAAACAGCCCCACCTTCGTTATTAATCAATCTGCTATCACTGAGCGCCAAATTACCAGAGTTATTAATCGCTTGCCCCAGATTATCCTCAAACGTGCTTCGCCTCACTGCAAGGTCATGAGTATTATAAATAACACCGCCTCGATAATTGGACGCTTCGTTGTGGGTAAAAGTGCTATTTTCAATATCGGCGCTCCCTGCATTATCTATGACCGCACCATACACGCCTGCGCCATTATCGGTGAAGGTGCTACTATAGATGATGGCATAGCCCACATTTTTAATCGCCCCCCCTTGTGAATGGGCTTTATTCCCAGAAAATGTGCTGTTGCCAATGGTCAGATAGGCACTCGCCTCATTATAAATTGCCCCGCCCGTATCTGTTTGATTATCCGTGAAGGTGTTATCTATGAGAGTAGCAATGCCGTAATTGGCTAAGACTGCGCCGATTTGATATGCCAAATTATCGCGCAAGGTGCTATCTCTGATAAATAATTCGCCATAATTGCGAATGGCAGTCCAGCCTTTTTGGATGATAATCCTGTTTAATGTGAGCGAGCCTTCAACCTCAAACAAGGTATACAAGCCATATCCATCGAAAATGAGGTCATCATGCCCATTGATGGTGATGGCAGATGTGATGAATATCGTCTCTGTAAAGCGGATTGTCCCCGCACACGCAAAATCAATTTGCCCGCCATCATCTTGATTGAGGCGATTCACAGCCGATTTGAGCGATTCAAAATCGCAATTTATCACTGTTTCGGCATCAGTCGGTGTGGTTATGCTGATAAAACAGACAATTATCGCCACCAAAATCATTCGATACGCACTCATGGTTGCACCCCTTCATTCTCAACCACTGCCCATAGGCGTGGCGCATCACTATAGATAATCACAAAGCGCCGATTAGGAGAGACGACCATATCCCATACATTATCATCAAATGTTTCTGCCCATACAACCAATTCGCCAGTGAAGGCATCAAATATGCCTGCATAACGGTTATAGAAGGTTTTGCCCATGCCCACATACGTCTCTGAGCCTTTTAAAAAGATGTATTGCTCATCGCCAGACGGAGATACAAACGCATCTAATGACCCGCGAATATCATATAAATGTCGTCCCGTTTCAACATCCCACGCGCTGAGAATCCTGTCGCGTGCGACAGAAAATGGGTCGCTCTCAATCTGTCCTTGTGCAAAAAGGCGTGTGCCATCTTTTGAAAACCAAATTCGATGAAATGGGAATGAATAACACTCGGTGCGACAATACTCATCTGGGGCGCTGACATAACCCATTCGCATGGCGGTATCTTGGGTGATATTGTAGATGGTATAACCAAAACGGACGATAAAATCGCCATTTGGCATGATAATCCACGCCACTTGTTCATCAACATCACGCGATTGCGGGTTGGTGAATGTGTTCAATTGCGATGCGATATGGTCGGGAATGGTGTAGGTTATCGGATAGGTTGGATAATCGGGATGACTGACCGTTATCAAATTCCCATCCACCCAAACATACGGCTCAATCTGGGTCGGTTCTTGGATATTTTGGGTGGCACGAATCGCATTCCACCGCGCACAAAATAGGTCGGATTGGTCGCTGATGGCGCAATCATTCGGTGCA
>JALONZ010000309.1 GCA_025454675.1 Anaerolineae bacterium
CGTTCGTCCGCAGCAGGGACACGCCCAACATGCCCAATCCTGCCTGCTTGAAAAAGTCTCTGCGCTGCTTTGCCATTCGCTGGTCGCCTCCTGTGAAATGCAATTTCCAGTCTAGCGATGCTTCGTTTCAATTCGTTCAATCGCTGCAGGGAACACTCCTGAATTGTTGGGATCTGGCGGGGTTGGTGGATCTGGCGGGGTGGACGGCCCCGGCTTGCCCTGCGCTTCCCGCGCACGCACGGATATGAAATGCTAGGGCGATGGGTGCCGTTGCCGGTTTACGCCCGTCCACTGTTGTCCTAGAGGGGAGCCGCACATGCGTTCTTGGACTGCGCCATTCCGTTTTTCGCTTGCTGTGGGTATGCTGGGAATGCTGATGTTGCCACTTGTTCAAACCGCACCCTCCCAGAACACCACCAATTTCCCTGTGCTTGGTGAGATTCACCGCCACGCGCCAGAATTGGACGCCATCCTGCCCGCCGACGCTCGGATTGAGGTAATCGCCTCCGGTTTCGATTGGTCAGAGGGTCCGGTCTGGGTGAACGATGATGGCGGATACCTGTTGTTTTCCGATATCCCGCGAAACTCCATCTACAAGTGGAAGGAAGCTGAGGGCATCAGCCTGTGGATGAAGCCCTCCGGCTACACGGGCGTTGCCGACTATGGCCGTGAACCCGGCTCAAATGGGCTTGCTTTGGATGCGCGGGGTCGCCTGACTCTCTGCGAACACGGAGACCGCCGCATCTCCCGTCTGGAAACCAACGGTGGCAAACGCACCCTGGTGGACCACTATCAGGGTAAACGCCTGAACAGCCCGAACGATCTGGTGTATCACGCCGATGGATCGCTCTACTTTACCGATCCCATCTACAATATCCCGGTTTTCAGCCTTTATGGGGTGGGATGAGCATTATCCCCGCATTATTAACACACGACCCATTTGATACGGTGCATCTGTTTCAGTGGATGGGTGTGGTGGTCAGCGCGTTGGCGTGTGTGATGGTTTATGTGTTGACATGGGAGATATTATTACCCCATCACCAATCCATGAATGAAAATTGTTCCACAAGTGAAATCCGTAGGGGCTTGCCATGGCAAGCCCCTACAACGGCACAAACAGCTACAATCGCACTTTTTAATGCCGCCTTATGGTATTGGAATCCGCATCATGTCGCGTATAGTGTGAATGGTATGGAGACGACCCTCTCGACATTTGCAACGCTGACCATGCTCACGGCGTTTGTAACGGTGTATCGCAAACCGTCACGTAGAGGGGTGTTATGGCTTGGTGTGAGCATGGGAGTCGCATTCTTGGCACGGGTAGATGCGAGTATGCTCATTTTGTGGCTTATATTGGCGATTACTCTATTTCCGCCCATTCGTGGAGAACGGGTTCGTACCGTCCTGATGGCAGGAATCATGGGTGCGTTAGTCATCAGCCCGTGGGCGCTATTCACCCTTGCACAAGGTAAATTCATGTTGCCTGAAAGTGGTTCAGCAGTACGGGCGCATACCCTATACACGGGTCAGCCGAATGAATTGCCACCGCTGTTATCTGTTTCATCGGCAATCAATGGCGACCCCGCCTTTGCAATGTATTATGGGCAAAAAATGTCACAATTCACACGGGAATTGACGCGCCAGCTGTATGCCTTTGCGATGGGCATCCCCAGAAATGATAGCATTTTCCTGAATGATGTTAATCTTCGTGTAGTCAGTTTGGATGTGGCACATGGCACAACATTTGTCATCATCGGATTCTTATTCGTTGGAGGGGTGGCGCTATTCAGCAAGTCACGGATGAGCATCGGATTGTGGGTGATGGCTGGTTTATGGATGATAACCGCAATTGTTCTATACTCATTTGTCGTGATTTCATGGTGGTTTTATGAACGCTACAGCCTGCCAATTGCCGAAGTGGTGAGCATCATCGTTTTATGTGTGGCTTATGTTGGGTTGTTCCGTTTATTTAACCAACGATTCAAATTCATGATAATTCCAGTTGCCTTTGGACTCAATTTGATGTTATTCATGTTATATATGCACGGATTTTGGGGTTGGATAAACATCCGTGATGACATAGAACAGCGTGCAGGCTTTTATGAGGCGGCGGTTTGGCTAAATGAAAATGTGCCTGCTGATGCACGGATTGGCGCATTTCAATCGGGGGTGATTGTGTATTATACCGATGCAACCGTAATTAATTTGGATGGCAAAGTGAATGCCGATGCTCATGATGCCATGACGGGCGGGCGCATGTGGGATTATATTTGCGAGCAAAATTTGGATTATGTGGTGGATTGGCCCGTGATGGTTTATTTTTTGTTGATGCAACGCAGTGATAATTGGCAAGAGGGCAATCTTGAACAAATTGCCCTCATTGACGGTTTCATCAACCCCATTCAGGTGAATCGGGTGAATAAGACACGTTGTGATAGGTGATAGGATTGGCTATAAGCGGATGATTGTCCCGCAATAGGCACATTCAATCTGATTTTGTCCTGCGGTCAACATGGGCAATGTGCCTCCGCACACATGACATTTTGAAGGTGCATTACGGATGGTTTTCAGCAACTCCTCATCCGGTGGAATAGCGCGTTCATCTTGAGTTTCGCCTTTAATCATGCGTTGGACTTGGGCAATCCAAAATTTATTGGTCGCGCCACCTTTCACTTCCACGCTGATTTTGGGATAACGTGCGCCACTGCCTAATGTGAAGTGAACAATATCTTTGCCACCGAAAAAGCCTTTATTTTCGTGGTCTAATGCTTCAATCTGATGGAGTGGGACTTCCCATTCCAGTTCTTGAGTTTGTTTGCCACCAAATATGCCCAATTTTTTGCCGGTGGTCTCTTTTTGTTCAAAGATGAGGCGTTGGTCGGTGAGATATAATATGCCATCGGGGTCATCTTTGCCTTTACCTGATGCACGCCATTCTGCGCGTGCGACCAAAAATAAATTTTCGCCCGCCAAAAATGGAAAACTGGCTTCGTCACGTTCATCACACATCCAACGGATTTCGGTGATTTGGCTATAGGTATCATCCACATCACTTTTGAAGCTGGCATATAACCCAGAGATACGATTGCTGGCGGCGGTGATATTGCTTTCGAGCTGATTCAGGCGTTGGACGACATCATTCACCGCATCCACATAACGGTCTGGCAGGTTCTCTAAGTTGTTGATGCGACCTAGAAATGGCGAAATTTCGCCGTGCTGTCTGAGGAGCGAATCTGTTTCGGTATCAATGCTACGGCTCACCCGACCACGAATTTCTGCCCAGTGTGCCTCAAAAACTTCAACCTTGTGTTCTAAATAAGACCGAAACACATAATTACGTTTGCGAATCTCTGCAATTTCGGCGGGTAACTTGGCAACTTTTGCGCTTAAATCGCTTACCTCGCTGTTAATTTGATTGAATCGCACTTGCGATGCCATTTCGTTGTGTCTGGCTTGGCTTTGGGTAAATAAGCCTTTCGCCGCCTCGAATTGTAGGTTGTAATCCATCTTGTGCATCCTTTCTAATTTAGATTATTCACGCGCTCCAATTGGTAGCGCAGGTAATTCTCCATAAAATCATTCAATTTTCCGTCTAATACAGCTTGGGTGTTACCCATTTCATAATCGGTACGGTGGTCTTTGACCAATTGATAGGGGTGCAATACATATGAGCGAATTTGATTGCCCCACTCGGCATTCACATTTTCGCCTTTCAGGTTCGCCAGTTGTGATTCTTGTTTTTGGCGTTCCATCTCGAATAGGCGGGCTTTTAGGATTTGCATGGCACGTTCCCGATTTTGCCCCTGACTACGCTGATTTTGGCAGGTCACGACCAAGCCTGTCGGCAAGTGAGTGAGGCGCACCGCCGTATCATTTTTTTGGACATTTTGCCCGCCAGCGCCACTGGAGCGGTAGGTATCAATCCGCAAATCTTTTTCATTGATTTCGATATTGATTTCGCCTTGAATATCGGGCCACAATTCGACTTTGGCAAATGACGTATGGCGGCGGTTGGCGGCATCGAATGGACTGAGGCGTACCAACCGATGCACTCCTTGTTCGCTCCGCAGATAGCCATAGGCATAAGCTCCCTGAATACTCATCATAACACTTTTGATGCCCGCTTCTTCGCCATC
>JALONZ010000310.1 GCA_025454675.1 Anaerolineae bacterium
TGCCCATGACACGCCGAAAATCCGCGAGGGGATTGCTGATGCGTTTGGGCGTTGTGGCGGGTATATTCAATTCAATCGGTGGGGTATGGGTTGCCATTAAACAGTTTCCTCCAATTTGCCTTCATCTTCTTTGACCACATGCAAATAAATATCTTCTAGCGTTTTGGTGATGGGCGCGAGTGTGATGACTTCAATCCCTAAGCCCATCGCTTTACGTAACACAGCGGGGTTATCATTTTCGGGGTGGGCGCTACGATAGCGAATCCAATCCGCGCCCGATTCTTCAATTTTTACAACCGATGCCAAATCGGTGGCGAATCCATTTAATTCACCTTTGACGCGCAATTCCATGATGGGGTCGCCGACAAATTGGCGCGAGAGTTCTTCAAATGTGCCATGAGCGATGATTCTGCCACGTCTAATGATGGCGATTTTATTGGCAAGGGCTTGGGCTTCGGTGAGGTTATGCGTGGTGATGAGGAAGGTGCGTGATTCTTTTTGTAGGTCAATGATAGCATCTCGCACTTGCTTGGCGCTGACAGGATCCATGGCGGATGTGGGTTCATCGAGGAGCAACACAGGCGGGTTATGGAGCATGGCACGCACTAACGCCAATTTTTGCTTCATGCCTTTGGAATATTCGCCCAGTCGTTTATCCAGCGCGAAGGTCAATCCGAATTGCTCCATCAGCATCGAAGCGCGTTTGCGTGTTTCTTGGTCGGATAGGTGATATACCCGCCCAAAAAATGCCAGATAATCTAAGCCTTTCATGCGTTCATATAAACCGTGTTGCTCGGTCAATACGCCGACATGCGCCCGCACTTGGGCAGGGGATTCGGTCACTTCATAGCCAGCGATGTGTGCTGTGCCAGAGGTGGGTTGCAGGATGGATGTCATCATGCGGACGGTGGTGGTTTTGCCAGCGCCATTCGCACCGAGTAGCGCCAGAACAGCCCCCGCAGGTACAGATAAATTGATATTATCTACAGCGCGGAATGTGCCAAAATCTTTGGTGAGGTTGCGACATTCAATCATAGTGATATGCTCATTTGGTTAACTTCATCTACAAATATAATAACGACTAAACCCATTCTAATCCCGAATGATGCTTATACTTCTACCCAGTAAAAGGGGGTTTGTATTCATTTTCACAGCATATCACAGGTTTTGGCGGGGGTAGATGAAGATTTGGTAGGGGATAAAAATAGGGCGCACAATGGCACCCTATTTTCATAGTTCAAAATTAGGCACTTTTGGGTGCTTCGGGGGTAGATTCGCCTTTGGCTTTTTTCACGGGGCGTTCTACCACAGGGTCTTGTAGGGCAGTGTCGTATTTATAGCCTTCGGGCAAGCCTTTACTACGGCTTCTGAACAGGAAGAATCCCGCCACCACAAAACTAGCGATAGTCACGGCTTGCGACACATTGATGCCTGCGGTGAGGGTGAGGTCAATCCGCAAGAATTCGAGCAAGTAACGGATAACCGAATATTGCATGATAGCTAATAACGCGAATTCGCCATGACGGAAATTGTTGCGTTTGTTATTGAACAGCCACAGCAACACCAAAAATGCGACAAAGCTCCAAATGGATTCATACAAGAACATGGGGTGGAAGCCTTGCCCATAATATTCAATGCCATTATATGGGGCAGGTGGGTTGGCAATTTGCAAGCCGAAAGATGAGCCTGTTGGAATGCCATACAATTCTTGATTCACCCAGTTTGCCCAACGACCAATGGCTTGACCGAGTGGCAACACGATGCCCGCAATATCCATCCATGCAGGTAATTTGAGGTTATTACGGCGAATATAGATATATGCACCCAAGAAACCACCGAGTACCGCGCCGAAAATGCTCAAGCCACCTGTCCAGATGGCGATTGCACCACCATCAGTATTGAAGAAATTGGCAAAATACCATGCGGTATCGCGCCCGATTTCGGTGGATGACAAGGGGGGGAACAAAACAAACCACAGCCGTGCAAAAATAATGCCCGGTATGATTGCCCAAGTCAATGCGCCATAAACATGTTCTGGGTCGCGTTTTGACCGTTTGGCAATATTCACCGCCACGAAGGTCGCCACCAACATCGCCGCAACGATGATGATGCCGTAGTAGCGGATTTGCACCGAGCCGATTTGAATAAATTGACTTTGAAACTCCATAAACTAATCCTCTCTTTTTGCTTTTTTGAGCAAGTGATAGACATGCGCTATGCGTTGGATGCTGGTGAAATTTGTGCCGAGTGCCAAAATCCACAAGCCTATCTCCAGCATGGGTATTTCCCCTAAGCGGGGGATGAATAACACAATGAGCATCATTATTACACGTTCTAGCCGTGAGAAAAGACCGATTTTTACATCTAGCCCCAAACCTTCACCCCGCGCACGGGTATAACTGACCATAAAGCTCCCAATTAGCCCCAAAAGGCAGGCGATGAGCATCTCAAAACGGTCTTGTGTGGCAAAAAAATAAGCAAATCCGCCAAATAGAACACCATCGGAATATCTATCCAAAGTCGAATCCCAAAATTTGCCAAAGTCATCTTGCCGTTTCATCGCCCGCGCCACCGCGCCATCTATGGCATCAAATGGCAGGCTGATGAGGAGTAAAATCCCCGCTAGGGTGAATTGTCCTGTTGCGATGAATACCCCGCCAATCAGCACGCCGATGAATCCGACCAGCGTGACGGTATCGGGGTGAACACCGCGTTGATGAAGCCATAATCCGATGCGGTTGAGTAGGGCATAGGTTTTGGTGCGGGCAAAATCGGTACGGGTTTTTGGTGTGTTGGTCATTGTTTTTCTATCTTGCCAATTTGGGCATTTTTCTTGTATAGTGAAAGTAGTTTCGGGGTGTGGCGCAGCCCGGTAGCGCGCTTCGTTCGGGTCGAAGAGGTCATGAGTTCGAATCTCGTCACCCCGACAACATATGATACAAAAAAACACCCATCTCGCATAGGATGGGTGTTTTTGATTTTATTTCTCCTGCACCATGCGCCACAGGATGAACATCGCTACAACACCCACCGCCGCCGTGATGAAACTGAGGCTTTGCAGACTGCCGAACAACCCATATAACATCCCACCGAGCCATGCCCCTGCCACCCGACCAATGGCGGATGCACTGGAACTGGCACTCATCATCAGGGCGCGTTCATTCGGTAATACTTCGCTGATGATTGGCAAAAATGAGACAATCCCAATTTCAAACACGAAAAAAATGATAAATAAGCCGATGAGTGCCGCACCTAAATTAAAATTCAGCATGGGCAAAATTAAGTGCATGACGATGGATAACCCACAGCCAATCATCACCATACGCTTTTTGCCAATTTTATCGGCATAAAAAATCACGATACTTTCGCCACAAATTTCGGCGAGGGCAATCACCAGTGTGGCGACTCCCAATGCACCTAACGATAACCCGAAATTGGTATCCATCCACGCGCCATAATTGATGAAAAACATTTCATTCGCCGTCAAAAACAGGATGACGAATAGCAAAACACCAATTGCTTGGGGATGGGTGGCTATTTCGCGGATGTGCATCCGCTCTAGTTGTTGCAGTGTCCTATCGGGTTTATCGGATGGCAAAAATAGCGCGATGAGGATGAATGCCGATATTGCGAAGGCGGTCATCATCCAAAAAACGGCACTTAACCCCGCGTTTTCCAACAAAATGCCTGTGAGGGGTGCGCCGATGACCAGCGCGAATGCCCAACCGAGTTCGGTGATGCCCAACGCTTGGGCGCGTTTTTCGTAAGGGATTTTATCGGATAGATAGGCTTGGAAGGCGGGGTCATATACCCATTTGGCGATACCGAACAACACAAACGCCACCATTACCATCGCAAACCCGCCAATCATCGCGCCGAGTGTGCCAGCAAATATGAATAATGCCAACGCGCCCAACATCACACGCTTACGCCCAAATCGGCGCGATAATGGGGTGGCGAGCGGGCTGAATAAGCCCGTCCCGCTTTGAATGGCGATGATGGTCTGAATATCATTGATACCCACACCCAATAAGCGACTAATGGCGGGGATGAATGGGTATAAAACGCGCCTGCCCATATTGGGCGCAAGTCGGGCAAATGTGATGATGAAAATCATGCGGAAGGTGTGATTTTG
>JALONZ010000311.1 GCA_025454675.1 Anaerolineae bacterium
CCTGATAATGGTGTTTTGGCATATACAGTGGCACATTTGCCCCAGAAACGCATTTTTGAACTCTCGAATACGCAATATCGGATGCCTTATGTGAGCAATACCTTTCACGGGCGCGATGTTTTTTCGCCTGCCGCGGCACATTTGGCGAATGGTATAAAACTCGAACAACTCGGTCCCGAATTGGGTGATATGATTCAATTGCCACTGCCTGAATTGACCTTGCAAGAGGTTCAAATTGATGGTGAAGTGATGCACATTGACCGCTTTGGTAATCTTATCACCAGTATTGGCGAATTGCGTTGGGTAGATAACCATCGGTTGGTGTTGCGCCCCGTGTTTGGGGATAGCCAAAATTTGCCGATTGAATCCACACAAGTGCGCGTTACCGTTAATGAAACCGAGATTTATGGGATTCGGGTTTCGTATGGTGAGTCTATGCGCGGGGATTTATTGGCATTAGTTGGTAGTTCTGCGTATTTGGAAATTGCGGTGAATCAGGGCAATGCGGCGCATCGGTTGAATGTGTCGGTGGGGGATAGGGTTCAATTGAAATTAGGAGAATTTGATGCAACAGTTCGTGATTGAAGGTGGATTTCCACTCAAAGGCGAAGTGACCCCTGGCGGGAATAAAAATGCCATCACCAAAATGCTTCCCGCGTGCTTATTGACTGATGAGCCTGTGATTTTGCGGAATGTCCCCAAAATTAGTGATGTGTTGGTTGCGATTGAAATCATGCAAGCCATTGGCGCTGAAGTGACATGGCTGGATGAAAAAAGTGTGCAAGTTCACGCCAAAAATATTCATACAGGGGTTGTCCCGCGCGATTTGGCACAAAAAACCCGCGCCAGCTTTGTTTTTTCGGGGGCATTATTGGGGCGGATGAAGTATGTGCAAATTCCCGCGCCTGGGGGGGATGTGATTGGTGAACGCCGACTCGATACGCATGTGATTGGCTTTCGCAAATTGGGCTGTGATGTTCAATTTGATAAGGGCGTGTTCACCATGAAAGCGAGTAAACTGGTTGGGGCAGATATTTTGCTCCCCGAAGCCAGTGTGACCGCCACCGAAAATTTGGTGATGGTGGCGGTTGTATCCGAAGGCACGACGATTTTACGCAATGTAGCAAGTGAACCGCACGTTCAGGATTTATGTAACATGTTGGTCAACATGGGCGCGAAAATTGATGGAATTGGGTCAAATCGGCTGACGATAGAAGGGGTAGACCGCCTCCATGGTGGTGAAGCGCGTGTCGGCGCGGATTTTATGGAAGTGGGCAGTTATATCGGTGCGGCTGTCGTCACAGGCGGGACAATTCGTATTAAAGAAGCAGACCCGCAACATTTGGATATGACGGCGTTGGTGTTTCATCGGTTGGGTGTGACATGGGATGTTGAAGGCAATGATATTATCGTCCCGCCGAATCAACAATTGACCATTCAAATGGATATTGGCGGGCGCATCCCAATTATCAAGGCACAGCCTTGGCCGGGCTTCCCACCCGATTTGATGAGTATCGCATTGGTCGTTGCCACACAAAGCGCGGGGTCAGTGATGTTTCATGACTGGATGTATGAAAGCCGGTTTTTCTTCACCGATAAGCTGGTACGGATGGGGGCGCGAATCACATTATGCGACCCGCATCGCGTGTTGGTTCAGGGACCTGTTGCTTTTAAGGGTGTGCCAAATATCACCAGCCCCGATATTCGGGCGGGGATGGCATTGGTTTTGGCGGCATTAGCGGCAAAAGGCGAAACGCGCATCTCGAATATTGGTCAAATTGACCGCGGGTATGAACGTGCTGAACAAAAATTGGTGAATATGGGCGCACAGATTCGCCGTGTGAATTTAGAATTTGAAACAATGGAATATGAAATGGTGAAAAGCGACCCTGCTTAATGTGCTTTATCACCCTTAACACGCACATCGCCGACACGCTTGGTATAACCGAGCCTGTCGGTGTGTTCAAAAAATGGGATGAGATATTTGCGTGTTGTATTGAATTTTTCGCGCATGGTTTTCACATCAACCTGCCCATCCCGATTCAATAATTCAATTGCCCCATCTAATAAGGCGACAAAGGCGTGTTGGCTGAAGATAATGTCTTTATTGATGGCAATTAATTCACCATAATCCACAAGGGCTTGCACCAATGGCGCACCAATCATATCTATGGCTTCTTGGATGGTTGGTGGGGTGAATGGATTTTCATCCATCGTATTCATCAATTTCGTGACCAATTTTTGTTGTGCATCGGTAAATTCGATGTGATGTCCATCAGTATGCACAATCGTATCTGTGATGACTAAGTTGGGCGCTTCACCCAATAAATATGAAAAAACTTGTGGTTTAACCCCCAGCCGACTCCGCAATTCCTCACGCGGGATGCCTGCTTTAAGTGGATTTTGAGATTGAAAATCAGTGATGAGGATGTGCATTTTGTTCATCAAGTCATTTTCTGTTTTCATTGCCATATATTGATTGAACGCGATTTCGATGATGAGCGCTTCATCTAGTGCCGTTTTTAGGACAGATTCAAAATCAGTTTCGTTTAAGCCACTGGTATGATGTAACGCCGTTTTTTTGACGGGTTCTATTTTTTCCGCGAGATGTGCGAGGCGCTGTTGCGGTGTGCCTAAGCGTTGTGATTCTAATTTTTCGATGATACTGGGTGTAAATCGTTTCCAACGGCGTGCGGGATGTGGATTGACAATCATACCCCCGCCGATAGTTTGTGCGGGTGAGGGGTAACGCAAAATGAATTTATCGCCATATAAAACGGCAATCGGGGTTGTTAGCTCAAGTTGAATCCACCCCTCTGCGCCTGTATTGAGTTGCTCATCATTCAGCAAACGAACACTCCCTAACGCCTCATCTGTACCACAGAAGAATTTGATTTGTGCATTGTGTTTGAGAGGGCGCTCCACATCAGGCAGATGACGGAAATAAGCATCAACTCGTTGGGTGGGGGAGAGTCGCTTGGGCAGGGTCAGGGTTTCGCCTCGCCGAATCATATTTTTATCAATGCCTGTGATATTGACTGCCGTGCGACTGCCTGCCTGTGCGATTTCGACAGGTTGATTATAACTATGTAACCCGCGAATTTTGCCTTTTTGCCCACTGGGTTGTAATTCGACTTCATCGCCAATTTTGAGTGAGCCGTCTAATAATGTGCCAGTAACGACTGTGCCGAATCCACTGAGGGTAAAAGCGCGGTCAATTGGTAAACGTGGGGATTGGTTACTTGAACGGAATGGTAACGAGGTTAATAAGCCAAAAATGGCGGATTTAAGGCTATCCATGCCTGCACCCGTATGGGCAGAAATGCGAATAATCGGTGCATTGGCAAGGACGGTGTTTTGTACGGTGTCATGAATTTCTGTTTCGACTAAATCCAACCAATCGGCATCATTGACCATATCGCATTTGGTCATAACGATAATCCCGCCCGATATACCGAGTAAATCCACAATCGCCAGATGCTCACGGGTTTGGGGCATCACCCCTTCATCGGCGGCGATGATGAATAAAACTGCATCTATGCCACCAATCCCTGCCAGCATATTTTCGATGAAATCACGATGACCGGGTACATCAACCAAGCCGACCATCTCACCAGAAGGCGCAGAAAACCATGCAAAACCCAAGTCTATGGTCATTTCGCGTTGTTTTTCTTCCGCCAAGCGGTCTGGGTCTATGCCTGTGAGAGCGCGAACTAAGGTGGATTTGCCATGGTCAACATGACCTGCCGTACCGAGTACCCTCATGGATTTGACGACCCATTTCCATTGGATGGGGTAAAAGTGGGCTTGTTGGTATCGTATTGTGAGAGCATATTTTGATAATACTCACGGTACATTAGGGCGCGTTCACGCTCCAATTTCCATAGGCGGTCTAGGCTATCATTCAGAGGTTGGACGATGCTGAGTAAGGTTTCAAATCGCTCGACAAAGCGTTCAAATTCTTTATCATGTAAGCGCCATGATTCATCGGTAGAGAGGGTGAATTGCTTCCAGCGTTTGCTATCATCAGACCGCCAATCATTCCATTCTTGGCGGAAGCGTTCTTCGCTCAGGCGTTGGGTTTCTGCGACCTCGCTAATGCGCCGTTCTAGCCGTTCACCAATCCG
>JALONZ010000312.1 GCA_025454675.1 Anaerolineae bacterium
GTCGTTTTACCCGTGCCACTTAATCCAAAGAAAATCTAACAAAGCTATGTGTCTAAAAAGAATGACGTTCAAATTTATAACAGAACCTAGCTTGAATTGGAATTTTAAACCTGCATTAGTACAAGTAGTCGACTGTATGGAGTTGCCCTAATAAGTCTAATGATGCGAATCGTTACTAGTAGCAGGCATATTAAACGTGTTGTGTAAGCTTAAACTTGGGTAATCTTTATGTCAAAATTCTACGGGACAAAAAATTGCGGGAGGATTTCTTTCCAGATTGGTACTCGAGTACAAAGTAGTGTCTAAATAGAGCGAGCTGGCATGCACTCTCTAGAGGGGAAGTTTACAGGAAATGATTTGTATTGAAGATGCCGAATCTAAAATCTAAACAAGGGAGATAATAGGAAAAAGGTCTGGAAATACTTATTTTGAATGATAGGAACCACAACAATGGCTTCTTGTTCACTAAGGAACCTAATGAGAAGGTTACAAGCATTGATGATGTTTGTGTCCCTGCATCACTATTACAGTTTGATAGTAGTTCTCATAACTCAAGAAAATCGTTTACATTCTTTTATCTTGCATCCTTTTCAAATTAAATGCTATTTCTATGGAAAATCCCGAAAATGGAGTAGAGAGGATTAACTGGAAACTAGAATGATTACTAAATCTAGAACATATTGGTGAATCAAAATATCTCGAAACCCTGCCAATCCCTTCCAATCTACTTTGGGATAAGTGGCGATTATGGTCGTGTCTAATCGCTTGATAATTTCGCCAATCACCTCAAAGCACCGTATCACCGATTCTTGTATCATGAGTGATTGCATGAAGGCATCTTTCCCTGTGCGGGTAAACTCTTCTAGCATCGCTATCCGATTGAGAATGTCTTGGCAATACAGGCGCTGGTCTTTCATAACGGTATCACATCCATCAAGATATAAGGGCGATATTCATCACGTAAATGTTGCTCAATCACCACATCCACATGCCGACCTAATAATGCTTTCAAATCAGTGACAAAATGGATATGGTCACGCAATTTATACCCGATTGGAAAATTCACCAACAAATCAATATCACTCTCATCAGTCGCTTCGCCTCGCGCCACCGACCCAAAAACACGAATATTCGTCACCCGATAGGCTTCTGCAAGGCGCATAATCGCATCTCGATGCGGTAATAATAAGTCTTTAATGCCCAAATTTTTGATGTCATCCATACAAAAGACCTTTTTTATCACACCCTTATCATACCAGAAAATGGGCGGATACCCCCAATCCGCCCATGATTCATCCTCACGGTTGCCCCATAAATTCGGCTGTCCAATCGGGGCGTGGTGGAATGCGACCTGCTTCAATCAACCCGCGCCATTGGGTATCATTCAGGCGGTTGTTGATGTCATTGGTGAATTCGTAGAAGCTATAGGTTGCCCCACGCGCCAATTGCAACGTGCCGTCCTCAGCCGTCACAACCACATAGATGTAATTGATTTTGCCTGTGCCAATTTGCAACACCTGACCCATATCCGAATTGGTGGCGATATCCGTCACAACCGCAGAAAACGGTGGGCGGTCTTCGGGTGCAATCAAATCACTCAATGAGGTGCGAATGCCACTTAATATACTCCCCACATCAAATTTAAGGAAATACTGCTCATCATAGGTGAGTGTCTCGCCAAACATCTGCTTTTGCGAGAGGTATGCCAATCGTGCCGACAATTTTGCTAAAATTTCTAAAGTGAACGAAACAGGATATAGGTTAGAATAATAAGCCGTAGATGCTTCCGCAAATGCCTCAATTTTGGGTTGTAGCGCAGTCGCAATGATGGCAATACGCGCAAATACATATGGATTGGGTTCAACCATACTCACTGGCAAAACAGGCTCAATCCCACCACCACCCCCGCCACGCCCTTCAGGTTGGGCGGCATATAACACGGTGGCGTGCTTCAGTTCGACATAGCTTCCCAAACCCGTCTGAATATCTTTCAGTTGCCATGCGCGGGTACTCATCATCGGCGGATAGGCTTCGTCGCGGCGCACGAATAACGGTTGCAATGCCCATAACCACCCGCCATAAATATTTTTGAACCAATCTTCTGCCGTGAATGTGTTCACTTGTTCGCGGAGCATAGTCATATTAGCAGTAAAATCGGCAAATTGTGTATCACCCCGCGCAACAAGCAATTCATACGCCACATCCGACCCCAACACACTCGCCACATCCAATGCCGATGGCAATGGGCGGATTAACCCCTCAGTGTTTGCCTTCACATACGGATTAATCAAATTTTGCAACACATACGCATCAAAGGTAAACCGTTGCCCAAAAAGACGGAATCCGCGCGTGAGGTCGGGTAAGTCTTCTTCGGTAACATCGGCTTCCGTTTTGACGTTGCTAATTTTTGGTGCGGGCAATTTATACACTTCTTGACGGAAGGCTTCTAGTAATACCGCATCATCTAGGGTATCTATTGGCATACCCGCCCCAAATATTGATTCTGCGAGAGGCAAATATTGGATGGGTCCGAGATTATCTTCATCCCCAATCAAAAAGGTGATGAAATCGGCAACTTCGCGCCATGTCGTTAATTCACCCGATTCATTCAGCGCCTTCAACACCAATAAACTGGTGACGAGGGATGAGTCATCTTTCGCCAAAAAGGTGATGCGTCCTAACCACATCATCCCCCGAAAGTAATCTTCTAAAGCGGGACTGGTGGTATAGTGACCGCGTGGCTTGTATTGGCTAAAATCTTCCTGATAGTTATTCAAAAATGGAATTTCATGCAAACCAGTCGCATTGCGTGCCAAATTAATAATCGCATCGGCTTGTTCGCGGATTTGCACATCTTGAACAATCCAATACCCACCATCATCCTGCGATTGTGTTTGACCATCTAGGGCAGGATTATAGCCACCAAAATCAGATTCTATATTGAATAACCCCAGCCCAACCGCAAAAAAGACAGTTGCACCATAGGCTTGAGATTCAAGCGGTGTGCCAGCAAGAGCTTGATAGGTCTCATACGACTTAGAATATGACCGCGCCAACACTTTGTTCATGGCATAGCGCAAATAATCTGTCTCGGTGAATTTGAGCAGATTTTCAAAATTCAAATACAGGGTATGCAACAAGGCATCGGTACTAATCCAATACGGGCGATATTGCATCTCAGCCGTATTCGAGTCGTAAACATCCCATCGCACATTTTCATTATATTCTTGATAAGCCTCATCAAAAAAATTGAGTCCTGATGGCACAACCACAAACCCATTTTGCGCCAAAATTGCCAATTGTTCTTCACTGAAGCCCAATTCATCTACCCACGCCACTTGTGATAAATCAATCGGCAAAGCGGGTAAATCACCCATATAGGTTTGTGGGAGTTGCGTGGAAAGTGGGTCGGGAATACCCTCATCTGCCCAATAGCTATCGGCGGTGTAGGTATTCCAATCCCAATTGACTACAGCCGTATTAAGCGATGTGGGGTTATCTGTGGGGATAACAGGCGGAATGTCATCTGTTTGTGCCGATAGGGGCAAAATTCCCATCAGCAACACGATAATAAACAACCATTTTTTCATAAACACCTCCGAGTGTGTCTAAATATACCTTCATTATAGACCCACTCGGGCGGATGTTACCCAACGCTGGATATGACCATCACCCTACGAATCGCTGACGCGCCGCCTCGAATAAAATCACACCTGTAGCGATGCCTGCATTGAGCGATTCGGTCTCTTTTGCCATCGGGATATAAATTTTGGCGGATGCAAGGGCTTGCGCTTGGTCGGTCACACCATGCCCTTCGTTACCGATGATGAGCGCCCATTTTTCGCGCCAATCTACCTTATCATACCGTGTATCACCCTCGCCCATCGCTACATAAACAGCTAGGTCAACGCAATAATTCTCGATTTCAAACCATTTCGCCTCAATAATTGGCAGGCGGAAATGCGCCCCCATGCCACTTCGCAACACTTTCGGATTATACGGGTCGGTACAATTCGGTGCGAGCAAAACACATTCCACCCCACTCGCCGCGGCAGTACGGAAAATTGTCCCCATATTGCCGGGGTCACTGACGGCATCCAGTATCAACACCCGTGTCGGATTGCG
>JALONZ010000313.1 GCA_025454675.1 Anaerolineae bacterium
GCTCTAGTACAGCCATTACATCCCCAAAAGTTAGGTTTTTGTGTAAGGGCGGACTAGCAAAGCGTATGTCCGCCCCAAAACTGAAATGCACCCCCGATAACCTATTGCTTGCCATCTGTTTTCTAAAATAGGCTATAATAAGGATGAATTGATTATCGTAAAAGGTAAATTTTGATGAAGTGTTTATTTGGACAATCGTATTATCTGATTTTTGACCCCAAACTCTACGCCGCCATGAAACCCTATCCGCCACTCGGCACACTCTACGCCGCATCTGCCATTCGTGAAGCAGGGCATGATGTGGCGCTGTTTGATGCGATGTTGGCACAATCGGAATCCGAATGGGAAGCCGCGCTGAATCAACATCAACCGCAAATCGCCATTATTTATGAGGATAATTTCAATTATCTGTCTAAGATGTGCTTAGGGCGGATGCGACAAGCCGCCCTCACCATGATTGATATGGCAAAAAAGCGCGGGTGCATCGTCATCGTGTGTGGGTCAGATGCCACCGACCACCCGACTATCTTTTTAGACGGGGGCGCGGATTATGTGCTGTTGGGGGAGGGCGAAGAAACCCTGATTGAATTGATGACCAGCTTATCTGGCAAATCAGAGACTTCCCCAGAGGCGATTATGGGTGTGCAATCTGCCAAAACGTTGTTGCCCGTCCGCCGTCCTGCCATGCGCGATATTGATAAATTGCCCATGCCCGCGTGGGATTTGATTGATGTGGCACGTTATGAGGAAATATGGCTTGCACGTCACGGTTATTTCTCCATGAATTTGGTCACAACACGCGGGTGTCCGTATCATTGTAATTGGTGTGCCAAACCCATTTGGGGTCAGCGTTATAATGTGCATAGCCCACAAACCATCGTGAAGCAGATGAAGCATCTGCATGATACCTATGGTGTGAGTCATATTTGGTTCGCCGATGACATTATGGGACTCAAACCGAATTGGATTGAGTCCTTCGCCGATTTACTCCAAGCCGAAAAACTCAAAATGCCATTCAAATGCCTAAGCCGTGCCGATTTGTTGGTGCGTGGGGAGACGATTACCAGCCTTGCGCGGGCAAATTGCGAAATTGTGTGGATTGGCGCGGAGAGTGGCTCGCAACGTATACTCGATGCGATGGAAAAAGGCACGACTATCGCGCAAATCCGCGAGGCGGCTGGTCGGTTACAAGCCGCAGGTGTGGGCGTGGCGTTCTTTTTGCAATTTGGCTATCCCAGCGAAACACGCGATGAACTGGATATGACGCTGAATTTGGTGCGCGAGTGTATGCCCGATGATATTGGTATGTCGGTGAGTTATCCGCTACCCGGTACGACATTTTATGACCGTGTGAAAGACCAACTCGGCACACGCGACCACTGGGAACATTCCGATGATTTGGCGATGTTATACGCGGGTCCGTTCAGCACGGCATTTTATCGGCACTTGCATATCACCCTGCATAAAGAATTTCGGTCACGGAAAACATGGCGCAAATTGATTGGTAAAGCGCCCAAAACGCACGTCTTGGATGAAAAACCGGTCTCGTTGCGTGATGTGTTGGCGATGGTGTATCATACGCTCACCTTACCCCTCGCACGGCGCAAATTGCGTAGCCTAGAGAAAGCCCCGCATGTGGGCATCGGCATGATTACGGGCGGGATGGATTACGCCAGCGCATCTGTGCCATCGCCGCAGGATGGGTAGCAGATGATACAAGAATATGAGCGCGTTGCAATTACGATAGATTTGCCACAAGTTCACTTAAAAAGTGGGGATATTGGCACAGTCGTGGATATTACTAGCGATGGCGCAGAATACACGCTGGAATTTTTTACATTAAATGGTGAGACATACGCGGTTGTACCTGTATTACACACACACATACGGCGTATTGGTCAAGGTGAGGTGGCTCATGCCCGCCCTGTCGAAACAATTGCCTAATTTTATGGGCGGGATGGATGAGAATTTTGGGATATGATAAAGTGAAGCATCAACATTTATTAACGAAAAGAGGTCAACATGCCAGAACTAGGGGACTATTTGCTTAAAGCAAAAGAAAAATTGGATGCTGGGCATCATAAAAAGGCGCTTGCAATTTTGAATGATATTCAAAAACAGTATCCACAAGAGCCACTTGTCTATGTCAACCTTTCCTTAGCCCATATCATGGGGGGAGACATAGACGCTTCTTTAGCCGCTTTGGGACAGGCGATTGCACTTGAACCAGAAAATCCCGACCATTACCTGACGCGCATTTCGATTTATCAATACACGGGCGAAGTAGATGAAGCTCTCGCAGATTATGAGACCCTCTTTCGTTTTCAACCCGAAAATCATAATCTTTATTTTTCACGGGTGATAACCTATGCGGCTGTCGAGCGGTATAAAGAGGCATTTGCAGAGTGTAATGCGTTCATTGCCAGCCATCCCGATAATGGCGAAGTCCATTTGGTGCAGGCGACGATTTATGAAATGCAAGAGAACTGGAGGCAGGTGGTCATTCATTGTGATAAAGCGATTGCGAAAGGCTTTACAACCCCTGCTACCTATTTCACACGCGGGAATGCTTATGCGATGAATGGACGCTATGAAAAAGCCCTCACCGACTTTGCAGAGGTGATTCGGCAAGAGCCAGATAATTTTGAGGCTTATGAGGAGCGCGTCAATGTGTTGATGACCCAACGGCGTGTTGATGAGGCGCTTGCAGAGATAAACGCTTACATCGAAAAATTCCCAGAAGATTCAGAGGCATATCTGATACGCGGGATGATTTATTTTGAACAAGAACAGAAAGAATTGGCACTCAAAGACCTGCAACACGTTATAAAACACAGCCCCCAAAATATGATGGCAAAAGAGATGAAACGCATGTTGCAGGAGATTATCAGGGCAGAATCACGCGGTCAAATGCCCCCGCCCAAATTGCTTAAAAAACCTAAAAAGCCAAAGCGGTAATACCATGATTGTTAGTTGTTTGACCTCATCCCCCCGACCCCCTTCATCATGGAGAGGGGGGATAAAAGCTCATTTCGAGTGTTTTTAAGTCCCCTCTCTAACATGGAGAGGGGATTTAGGGGTGAGGTTGTTTGTAAAAAAACGCATTTTTCGGTAATTTTTTTGAACTCGTAATGAAGCGAAAGCGGTAATTGATTCATAATATAGATGAGGATGTATTGGGATGGATATTTTATTGACACACGGTTACTTTTTATCGGAAGATGAACACGAAAAAAAGGTCATGCGACCCTATCCGCCGTTGGGGATTTTATCCATATCGGCATATCTGAAGCAAAAAGGCTTTGATGTGGCGGTATATGATAACACGTTTAGCACACCCGCCGAATTCACCGCGTATATTCAAAAAGAACGTCCTAGCATCATCGGCATCTACGCCAATATGATGACACGGCGTTTCATCATCGGCTTATTACCCGCCATGAAAGCCATCGGCGCAACCGTCGTCATGGGCGGACCCGACCCCGCCAATTATCCGCAAAATTACATTGATTTTGGCGCGGATGTGGTGGTCATCGGGGAAGGGGAAGCCACACTGGAAGAACTCATCCCACACATCGCCAAATATAGCGCGTATGATATGACGCATATTCATGGCTTGGTCTATCAACAAGACGGGGAACTCATCCGCACACCAGAACGCGCCCAAATCGCTGACCTGAACACGCTCCCCATGCCAGATAGAGCGGCAATCAATATTCATCAATATGTTGACACATGGCGCACCCATCACGGCAAAGGGGCGGTCTCGCTCATCACGGCGCGGGGTTGCCCATATAAATGTAATTGGTGCAGTCATGCGGTGTATGGCTATACCCATCGCAGACGTTCCCCGCAAATTGTTGCCGATGAGGTGGCGCATATCAAAGAAGCCTATAACCCCGAATTGGTGTGGTATGCCGATGATGTGTTCACGATTAATCATCGCTGGTTATTCGCATATGCCGAAGAATTGGGCAAACGCGGTTTGCATACACCGTTTGAAACCATCAGCAGAGAAGACCGCCTGAACGAAAAAGTGGTGCAAACGCTATCCGAAATGGGATGCTATCGGTTATGGGTGGGCGCGGAGAGTGGTTCGCAACGCATTTTGGATGCGATGGA
>JALONZ010000314.1 GCA_025454675.1 Anaerolineae bacterium
TTTATGTAATGGACGACTAGCACGCAGTGCGTATGTCGTCCACCAGACACGCCGCTACGGTGCGTCCGATGTTAGTAAACAAAAATGCGGATGATGTTCGTAAACAGTACAGGTGTAATGGCTGTACTAGACCCTTTAGGGCAATACCGTTAAGTTAAGGAGATGGATTGGCGAAAAGAACAGGTTGGTTTAGGTGGATTGAGATGGTGCGGTTGCTTGCGCGGGAATTTAGACTGTCGCCGTTTGACCACACGCGGATTGAAGCGTAAGCGCCTTTCAGGATACTGACATTGCTGAATCCAAGCAAACAAGCAGGCAAAAAAGTGTGGATGATAATCGGTTGGGAAGAGTTGAAAATAGACAATCGCATCGGTCACAACCTGTAAAGTAAAGGTAAAGCTCAAGCGGTCAGGGTCAAGTTGGTAGATACGAGCAGTTTTGTGGATGAAGACGCGCAAGATGTAATGAGCCAAAAGCATGGCATAGAATTCCTGTATCACACCGAGTGGTTTCTGTGAGCGAAAAGGACGATTGGGATAGCGTTGATGCGAGTCGATTTCATCAATGGTGAGTTCAATCTCCCAGCGTTCATGATATAGTTCAATCAGGTCAAGAACGGGATATAGCATGGGGTCAAGTAAAGTGGTTATCAAGCGGTTACTCTTGCCATGATGGGGAGATACAGGGTCTTGAATCGTATATTGAATGACACGCCCTAGCACAGGCGTGGCAGAGGGATTGCGACTTTTTTTATTAGGGTACATCCAAGATAAATACGTTCCATCGTCTAAAAATTGGCATGGTTTATGCTTGGAATTGGCATGTGCGGGGGCTAAAACATGGCTATTGGCACTTGTAACATGCTCTACAAAGTCAAAACTAGTTAGTCCTGCATCAAACATGACCAACATATTGGCTTGAATAGAACGAAGTAATCGCCATGCAAGCGTGGTTTCAGCATAGGTGTAGGGTGCAATAGCGGCATCAAATATGGCATGAGTACCCGCTTCACATAAATACGCAATACGGCAGGATGGATAAGCATCGGGACTATATTGATTATATGACTTACCAAAATAAGCATGATTGGCGGGTGTATCGGCAACCGTTTCGCTGGTGCCATCCAGACATACAAGACGCAATCCAAAGCGAAAAGCATAGCTATCATCAGGTGTTGCCACTGGTTTGCAAAGTGTTTTGAAAGTTTGTTCAAAGGGCTTTGCACCTAAGCGATAGCGTGCTTGCGAAATGGCGCTTGGTGAAGGAAGTCGAATATCCTCAATTGCGCCAAATAGCTGAGAGGCTTGAATAAGGCGACATAGCACTGAAGGTATAGAGCGATTGGCAAACCAAGACATGGCAATACATAACCAGAAGACCAGCATGGCAGGTAATTCTCGGCAACGTTGTTCGTGGCAGTGATGCTGTGCCAGAAGTTGCTCAACCACATCAGGCAAAATAATGGTTTCTGCGATAGCCAGACACGATTCAGGGGAGTAGAGTTCTGATGGGGGTGGTGTATAATTCATATAAGTAGTTCTTTCTAGCACGAGTTTTTCGGAAAAAAATCATTATGCTATAAGAACTACTTTTTCGCTAACTTAACGGTATTGTTCGTTTCTCCATTATCATTTACGGCGCAACCACTTCAATCCGCCCATCCAAATACGTCATAATCGCATCATTGAAGGCTTGCGGGGCTTCCTCAAACGGCTGATGACCGGTGTTGGGGATATAAACCAGTTCCGCAGACGGGATAAGTGTTGCTAACCGTTCCGCATCCGCTACAGGGGTAACTGTATCTTTATCGCCCCAGATGATGAGTGTTTCGGGATACAACATTTCTAGCATCCCCAGCGATAAGGTGTTGCCTGCGCTATCACGGGTGAGTCCCAACAAGCCAATATCCCAATTCGGTGTCTGAAATGCCCGCCAATAGGCATCGTAATCGGCTTCGGTGAGGAAGGACGGGTCTACATAAAATGATTTCAGATTATTTTCGAGTTGGTCGCGGGTGAACACGGCTTGCAAGCCGATTCTGCCCCAATTCCAAATGGGCGGGAAGCGCAAAAATCCGCCAACAAACGCGGGTGGTCCGCCTGTGAGGACGGCGGCATCCACCAAAATCAGATAACGCACCCGTTCAGGATAGGCGAGGGCGAAATGGGTTGCCACGTTGCCACCTGCGCTATGCCCGATGATGACGGCATCTAAAATATTCAGTTGGGTCATGAATTCGTCCATGAAATCGGTTTGGTTTTTGACGGAATAATTGAATGATTCGGGCTTATCGGATAACCCAAAACCGGGGCGGTCAAATGTGACCACACGATAGCCTTCATCCACAAAGCCATCCACGTTATAGCGCCATGACTCCGTTGAGCCGAATAAGCCATGCACGAATAACAGCACAGGCGCATCTGTTTCGCCCTTATCTTCATAATAGGTGGATACACCTTGTATGCTGATGAACGCGCCATCGGGGTCTGTGACCAATGTGGCGGGGGCGATGCCAGATGTGTTGATGGGGATGATGAATGGTGCGATGAAAAAGATGAGTAATAAGGCGATAATGCCGAATAACAGGATGCGAATGGCTGTTTTCATAAGTGACCCTCTATGATTTTTCATCATCATAGCATATTTGCCATTCAAACGGTCATATAGTCCATCTTTTTTTATCGGTTTTTCACTATAATATGATATGGTGTTATACAATTATTCAATTTTGCAAATAGGTCATAAAATGCCCAAATCCAAATACGACACCCTCAAAACACAATTTGACGAAGCGTGTCGGACACAAACTGTTTCTGAATTTATCAAGACCATCGAAGCCAAAAACAAAAATTCACATGTCATCCATTTTTTTCTGGGATGTGCTTATGAAGAAATTGGCGATATGGAGAAAGCCTATCAATATTATCAGCGCACGATTCAACAAGCCAATCGAGAGAAAAATACGGTTCAAATCGTGCAGAAAATATATCAATTTACCAAAAAAACCGGGCGAAAAGATTTGAATGAAATCATCGTCAAACGGCGTTTGCCCGGAGCGATTATCGCACAACCGAAAAAACTGCCAGCGCAAAAACCACCAGCCGATTTGCCCACACAACCCAGTGTAAAAGCAGATGTCCTCACACCAGAGCAAGCCTTTAAGCAAGCCAAGCAAGCATTAACCAACAAAAATGTTGAACTTGCCATGCAAAATCTCGAATATGCTTATAAGGGTGGGCTACGGACTGCTAAATTTTTATATTTTTTGGCGCAGACCTTTCAACGCCTAAAACAATATGATGAGGCAATTATCTATCTGGATATGGGTATTATGCGCTATCCAGATGTGGATAATCAAATTTTATTCTTAAACTTCAAAGCTCAGGTGCTTTCGTCACAAAAAAATCATGAAGAGGCGATTCAGGCATATCAACAATTACTCAAACTTTATATGCAGAAAGATACGCCTCAGAAGCGAAATACGGTATTTGTTCATATCATCAATCAACATCGTAAATTGGAGCAAATTGAACAAGCCCAAAACATCCTCAATCAATTCCTAAAAGAATTTCCCCAAGACGCACAAGCCCTTCAATTGCAATCTGCGCTTTATCCCCCCCAACCCACACAACCCACAGCCGTTGTATCGGCGGAACAAGCGTTTATACAAGCGCAAAAGGCATTTGAAGATAATCATTTAGATGGGGTATTGCGAAATTTAGAAGATGCCTATAATGCAGGTTTTCGCGGGGCGGAATGGATGCGAATTCTTGCCGATACATTGCAACGCCTTAAGCGATATGATGAAGCCCTCAAATATGTGGAATATGGTGTTCAACATTATCTTGATATTGATAATCGCATCTTTTTTACCCTCCACCAAGCCCAAATTTTTGCCATGCAAAAACGATGGGAAGATGCGGTGCGTGTTTATCATATCTTGCTTGATTTGTATAAAAATAATGAACATGCTTGGCAACGGTATTTCGTGTTTGTTGAACTCATCAAGTTGTATCGTAAGTTGGGGCAACCGGAACAAGTATCATCGGTATTTTATCAGTTACAAAATGAATTCCCAGATGAGCCATTTACCCGCTACTTGCAAGCCAAGTTGGATGCGTCTGTATCTTTTTCGCAAATTGTCCATGATGAACCGCAACAAATTTCTTTGATGAATGGGCATATTGACCTGATTGAACTCATGTTATTGGCAGACGACAAGAAAAATGAGTATATCGCGCGGTTAGGTGAAGATATTGCAGATGTTGTTTTTGCAATCAATGAGACGGCATTGAATCATGAAAAACCGATGATATTCACACCAACCAATCGGGATGGCATTATTTATCGCTATTTGCGGACACCCGTCAAAGATAGGCAAACCTTTATTCATTTTGCGCTCAATTTATACCTGCTGGTTTTTGAGCGAACACAAATTATGAATGGTAAACGCCCACAACCATTAGGCTTATTACCGTTTGAATTTCAAAAACAACATCAATTTGTGCTGGAGGTAGATGTTATTCGGCATGAATATGGGACGGCACATATCACCCATGCCGATACGTGGCAACCCAACACCAATAGCATCTCTGTCGCCGATGTGTTAGCCCGTTATTTGGGGAGCAAAAAATCACCCCATGATAGCCAATTCATTGATTTGCAATATGGCTTATTGACCTCATTGCGGCATTATCTCAATGACCTACACCAACATATTCAAAATGTTTATGCAAAAGATTAAAAAAAAGACCTCGTGTATGGGGTCTTTTCGATTTGCCGATAGATTTACTCCATTTTGGCGACATGCGAATCGCATTACCCAACCCAAAATTGCTTGAAAACCGATATACAACTTTGGCTATCTGTTTGCGTAGTACGGTAATATCAAGTAACAATATGGAGCATTGATATGATTGAAGTCAAAAATAATCGTAGACAACAAATGGCACCCCTATTTGCAGGGCTTAACGGCGACCAAATGGCAGATGCTATTTTGGATGATTATATGGGAAACGCATATATGGATGCCGAAAAACCGACTTTCGGAGTTTTGGAATTGCCCGCCGCACAGATTGTATTTTTAGGGGGAGATTTGAGCCATCCAGCGGTGTATACCTATCTCAAAAATCTGCCCCAATTTTCGAGGATATTTGTGGCATCTCCTCATTTTGAGAAAGTAGCTAAAAAAGTCCATCCCGGAAAATGGGTTCGCCTTGAACGTCATGCCTTCTCCAGTGAAAACTTAGATATTGCAAAGTTGCGACAACTCAGCACACAATTGCCAGATGGATTTCAAGTTAAAAAAATAGATACCGTTTTAGCAAGATCTTTACTTGAAAATAAGGAAAATGAGTTTGCAAAGTATCATGGTGTAACCTTTGATTCTCCAGATGATTTTGTGGCGCGTGGATTTGGTTATTGTGTATGTGAAGGCGAAACGATTGCCTGTGTCGCATCAACATTTGCGGTATCAAAAACAGGAATTGAGATTCAAATTGATACCAAGCCTGATTATCGCGGAAAAGGGCTTGCAACTGTTGCGGCGGCTCATTTAATGTTGCATAGTCTTGAAAAT
>JALONZ010000315.1 GCA_025454675.1 Anaerolineae bacterium
CCCATTTCAAGGCGGTGTTCATCTTTTTCATGGGTGTGTATGGGGTGTTATGGGGTTGGTTCATCATTTTCAATTACGAAATTTTTCGGTTGTCATTTTATAGCAGTATCGTCATCCCTAGTGTATTCATGATGCTAGGCGCGTTGGTAGCCAGTGAATTATATCGGCTATCTGATAAGCAATTCATCACGGTCATCAGTTTAGCCCTCATCATCCCACTCACATTTTTTGTCGGATTCAACTTTTTATCGCTGATGCAACTGGGCATGTTGTTCATCATCAGCATCGTATTGGGGTTAATTTTCTTCGTATTGAGCTTCACCACCAAACATCCCAAACGCCTTCTCAATCTGATTACATCCGCCACCTTGCTCAGTTTTGTATCGGGTGTAGACCCGTTTCATATCGGGGTATTCAACACCGACCGCACCGCCAATCAAGAAATTTATGAAATTGTGATAGATGCGACCGACATCATCAAGGCGCGGTATGATAATTATGAATTGGATACATTTCGGTTTTGGTATGACGGCACAGAACGTAATGTGCGCGTAATTTCGTCCCTCACATCTGTTTATATGCACCAATGGACACGGCGCATTTATACGATGAATGATAGAGTGGAAAACACCAACCCCATGTGGGATGATAATTTGTATCGCACCCAAGAAATTATCCTGTTAAGCACCGAATTGGATACACAGGGCATATTGGCTATGGGCAACACCATCCTCAATCCAATTGGTTATCAATTGGATTTTCTGGATGAGGCGAGCATCACCAAAGGAGACATCACGTTAACGATGGTCTTTACGCAAGTTATCCCAATTGAATCGCAAAATGATTAGGATAAAAGGGTTAATTTCGCCTCAAAATTCGTGTTAATTTTGGGATTAGTGTATAATGGGTAAAATACGATGGCATAACCGAATCATAACAAAAGGGTCTTACCCATGTCGGATAATCCACCCATGAATACCATACCGAAAGGCGGCTGGCAATTACCACCTTCATCTGATGCGTGGAAACCAGTCGAATCATCTACACCACAATCCGAAGGCTGGAAACCCGCCGAAGTACCCGCGCTTCCGCCTGATTTGACCGATACCCCGCTAGAGACGGGTGAATGGCATTTACCCAAGCCTGATGACACCATCTATGATGAAGATGATGTTGTCCTTATTGCGCCCGAAGATGCCGTGTTGTCGGTGGTCACATCTGCCCCTCCACCTGTGGAAACACCTTCTTCACCACCGCCCCAGCCAATCCTTGCCCCAGAAGATTTATTGGCGTTGATTGAGCAGTCCAATAAGCAACCGGAACCCGATGAATATGATAACATCGGCATGAGCGAATTGGTGGCGTTGGCATCATTGGCAGAAAGCACATCCAAACCCCAAACCGCCACCCTCACCTCTGAATTATCCATTATCCCACCCGATAAACTCTCTCCCGCCGAGCGTGTGTTGATGGGCTTGCCCCCCACCACCGATACCCAAGCCACCGAAATTTTGGCGGGCGAAGTGATGGATGAAGACCCCAACGACCCCGCCGTCATCGCACGCAAACAAATTGAAGCCCTGATGGCAGGCGATAGCGAAGCCAATCTGAATACGGATGCCGCGCAATATGCCACCCAACAAATTTTGGAACTGAGCAACACAGGCACATCCAGCGCGGTTGGGATGAATCCGCAACAAAGCCCCGCCGATTATGCGCGTGAACAATTGGCACAATTGGGATTGGCATCCGCAGAGGATATGACACCCATCCCCACCAGCACGCAACCCCTCAATTTTATTGACCCGCGTGATGAAGAACTGGCTAAAAAATTTCTTGAATCCGAAGCAAAAGTGCGTTTATTACGTCAACAACGCGATGCAAATCAAATTACATGGGAAGACTTTGAAGCCCAACTGCGCGAAACAATGGTACTGGATTATGACCAAGTATGGTGGGTCATGGACGGCGATATTGATGTGTGGTACAAAGCACAAGGAAGCAATTGGGTGGAGGCAACACCCGATGCACTCACCAAATATCGTAACGCCCAAGGTTCAGGTAGTGGCAGATTGACGCAAGTCGTCAGCGACTCCCTGCCCTATTTAGATACGGCTAATACCCGCGCAGGCATGGGCAACACCGAATATTCTAACCCGCGCGATATTCAGCTTGATGAATACAATATGCCTCTGCCCAAACAGGTGGAGCAATTCGACCCCAATATGACCGTGCCAAGCCCCAGCGCGTTCAATATGGGAACACAACCGCACGCGGCGACCACCATCCCCAATCCGAATGTGGAAGTGACACAACCCAGCAGTGCCTATTCACAACCCACCGTCATGGCGCAACCCGTCAATTATGGCACCATCGAAGCCCCATATGATGAAGAAGATTTGGGTGATGATTATGATTATGACCTCGATGAAGAAGCCGACCCTGATAGCATCTATGAAGAAGCCAAAGCCAATCAACGCCGTCGCATGGTGTTGCTAGGGTCATTGGCAGGCACAGGCTTTTTTGGTCTCATCTTTTTAGGCGGTGCGGGCATATTTGCCGCGGCGACCTTATGGTATCAAAGTTTGACCGATACATGGAAAACGCCCATCGCATCATTAGCAAGTGTTCAAGAGACTACCTTCCAAACGGTTGCCGTTTTGGATAATGCGGGCAATCGGATTGCGACCCTCTCGCGCGATGGCGACCAAAAAGTGCGCGTCCCCATCACACAAGTGTCGCCCTATTTCATCCATGCCATCCTCGCTCAAACCGCGCCCGATTTTTATAAGACAGGGGCATGGGGAACAGGTGAAGTCTTTAGTGCATTCGTCCAAAATCTGACCAGTGGCAATATCAGCCAACCAGTAGACCCCATCACCCGCGCCGTTGCCCGTAATTTGGTGATTGCGCCCAATGGTGGATTAGAAGCAGATAGTTCCGATGAAACAGCCGTCACCGCAGAAGTGGCGCGTACCTATACCAAAGACCAAATTTTGGAAATTTATATCAATGATTTGCTATTTTTCGGCAATCAAACCTATGGCATTGAAGCCGCCGCGCAATTTTATTTCAATAAAAAAGCCAGCGAACTCAATTTCCCAGAGTCAGCATTACTGGCGGCAATCACCAAATCACCCGCCGCGCTTGAACCCGTGAACAATCGTCAACCTGCGGTGGACGAAATGAGCCTGCTCATGGATAACATGGCAAAGGTCGGTTGTCTGGATTTCACCCATACCCCACCCTTCGGCAATAAAAATTTCTGTGTGGATGTGCCATTGGTGCAATCACCCCAAGTCGCAGTGGATAAAGCGACTGTGTTGGTGAAAATTTTTGAATCTCGCCAAGCCAGCACATCACGCTATCCGCATTTTGTCGAATTGGTGCGTGAACAATTGGAAACCACCTTCGGCGCGACCGAAATTTATCGCGGTGGCTATACCGTCACAACCACACTCGACCGCACACTCCAAGACATGGCACAACAAGCCCTCGTCAGCCAAGTGAATAATTTGCGCGTGAATAATGTCAATACAGGCTCGGTTATCGTCATAGACCCGCGCAACGGCGCAATTTTGGCGCTCATCGGCAGTCCTGATGCCCGCAACGCCGAAATTAATGGGCAAGTAGATGGCACACGCTTGTATCAAGAAGCGGGTGATATTATCAAACCCCTGATTTATGCCACCGCCTTAAATGGGTATGACCTGAACAGCAATGGTGTGTTAGAAGCCAATGAATATTACACCCCTGCCAGCATTTTATGGGATGTCCCCACCGAAATTAATGGCTACCGCCCCACCAATATCGGCAATGTGACCAATGGCGCATATCCATTGCGCCGTGCCATGCAAAATGCCCTGACCATCCCCACCGTCAAAACCTATCAACTCTTTGGTGAATCTGCCTTCCGCACCACCAGCGAAGCGATGGGTGTTCGGTTTAGGGGCGATGAAGTCTTTGGTGTGGATGCAGGCGCGGGCGCGATTGATGTCCGCCTGATTGATATGGCAGTTTCGTATGGGACAATCGCCAATGGTGGTGTGCGGATGCGTCCGTATGTCATCGAAAGCATTGTGGATAGCAACGGCAACGCCAT
>JALONZ010000316.1 GCA_025454675.1 Anaerolineae bacterium
GCTTTTGCCTAGCAGGGTTGTTTTAACACCCTGCGTAAGAAAAGGTATCCCGTGTGCTTATTTTGACCCTCTCCAGACTTATGGGTAACGATAAGCCAAAATTGGAGAGGGGGCAGGGGGGTGAGGTTGAACGCCAACATCCTTAACCATAACTGACGTTAATCACAGGGGGAACATCACCCCCTGTTTTTATTTCACCAACCGATTCACCAACGCCAACACACGCTTATCGGGGTCGTTTTGTAGGGATGGGCTTATGTCGCGCAATTTGCGTTTATCCAATCTGTGCAAGGTCTGAATCGCCATAAACCGCACTTCCCATTGAGCATCATTCAGGGTGGTTATCACGCTGGGGACGGCAGATAAATCGCCAATTTCGCCCAATATGGATATGGCTTGCTCGCGTACACGCCAATCTGGATGCGTGGTTGCATCGGTGAGATGGGGCAGGGCAGAAACGCCGAATTGATTCAAGATTTGTATCAATTCGCCCTCAATATCCACATCATCACTCCCCAACATGCCCACCAGCGCGGGAATTGCCCGAATATCCCCAATTTGCCCCAACACAAAAATACATTTCAGCACCACTTTTTTATCCGCATCATGCAAAACAGGGATGAGCGCCTCAACTGCCCGTGCATCGCCCATTTTGCCCAATGTATGCACCGCGCGTTGGCGGACGGTTGGGTCGGTGTGCGCCAATAAACCGATGACGCGCCCGATTGCTTCATCTTTGTGTTGCACCAATGCCCATATGATGTCCTCTGTGATGAATACATCGGTTTCGGTTTGGAGTGCATCCACCAACACATCGTATTTCCGCGCATCGTCTAATTGAATGAGTGCCGAAATAACTTGGCTACGGGTGTGATGGTCGTGATGTTTTAATTGCTGAGTGAGTGTTTCGAGTGTATTCGTCATGATAAAAAATGTTCCTCCTGATAGAGGATTTTACACGGGGATTTATCAAAATAATACCCTGAATCGGTTTTCTATGGGTCATAAAATGTCATGATAGGCTAAATTTGTGATAATATTCATCTTGATAGATAGGGCTGAATGGAATATCATGAAATAACATAGATTCACCATAAGGATAAATGATGACCCCACTTGACCTCACCCCCATTTTAGTTGCGCTTCGGCAAGCCGCCCAATTGGCGCATGAAGTTCAGCAACGGCATATCGTCCGTAGCGAAAAAAAAGGCGCAGAACCCGTCACCATTGGCGATTATGGCGCACAAGCGATTATTTGCCGTGCCATTCAAAAATATTTCCCAGATGATGGTGTGATGGCAGAGGAAAGTGGGAGCGAATTTGCGCGGGTGGTTGAACCCGACCAACGGGCGATTATTGTGGGATTGGTGAGTCATATTTTGGACGAAAAAGTGACCGAATCGCACTTGATTGCGTGGTTAGACCATGCACGGATTGATAAGATGGCGCATGAACCGCGCCGTGTGTGGGTGATTGACCCCATAGACGGCACGAAAGGCTTTTTGGCACAACGCCATTTTGTGAATGCGGTGGGCGTATTAGAAGGACGCATCCCGGTCGCGGGGGCATTAGCCGCACCCGCCTATCCAAATGTGCATGGGGGCATGTTATTACACGCGATTGATGGGGTGGCATATGCGGAATCATTGTATCCCAAAGCAGATAGGCGGGTGATTCGGGTGTCTGACCATGTAGATGTTCACACCCTCCGCGCCTTAGAGAGTGTCGAAAAAGGTCACGCAGGTTTGGCACGCTTGGCGCGTGTGCGCGAAATAATGGGCATGTCGCCTTCACAGGTGGAGCAAGCCGATAGCATGGAAAAATATGGGCGGATTGCGGCGGGCGATGCCGATTTATACCTGCGGTTGCCCCGTTTGGGTGAAGGCAGACCGCATAATATTTGGGACCATGCCCCTGGTACGGCGATTGTATTGGCGGCGGGTGGAAAAATCAGTGATGTGGATGGCTCGCCGATTGATTATTCCACTGGGACGGCGCTGAATAATTATGGTGTGATTGCCACGAATGGCAAAATTCACGATTTAGCCCTCTCTGCCGTTGCGAAATTGTTGGAGGAAGAGAAAAATGCCCAACCTAGAGATTAGACACGCCACCTATGAAGATGAAACGACCTTCCGTAACTTGGGGCAGTTTTATATTTACGAATATACCGCCTTCATGGGCTGGGACGTGACGTATGCGGGACGATTCAATGAAGATGATTTCGATGGTATTTTCTCTGGGGATGAGCGCAAGCCGTTTTTATTTTTTGTGGATGGCAAATTAGCGGGGTTTGCCATTATTGATTTGCTGGAAAAAAGCCATATCACGGGTGCGCCGAATGTGATTGAACTGGCAGAATTTTTCATTTTGGCGGCATATCAACGCAAAGGGTATGGCGAACAAGCCGCCACACGCCTTTTCGATATGTTTAGGGGAGATTGGGAAGTGTTTCAATTGCAAAAAAATGTGCGGGCGCAAACCTTTTGGCGCAAGGTGATTGGCAAATACACGAAGGGCAAGTATCAGGAGCAACCAACCTCGCGCGGGATTGTGCAAACCTTCAATAACCAATGATTAGGTGAGGCTAATTTCGATGTAGACCCGTTCTTTGCGGGCTTGCATCAAATCGAATAGACGCTTAAATAAACCATATTTGCGATTCAGGCGTTGATTGGCTAATTTGGCTTCATCGCCTGCGGGTAATAATTTGGCGACTGCCTGAACATAGCCCACACCTTCAGCCATATTGCCACGCATATCACATGGGGCAACTTCTACGATGCTATTATTGCGGATGCGCTTCACCTTGCCCGCATCTACAATTGTCATGACATATAATTTGTCATTTTCTTCGGCAAACCAGACGGGTGTCGGCACAGCATCCCCACTTTTACGAAAGGTTTTCAGGCTCATATATTGGGCATTGTTTAATGATTCAAACGCCATGTTTCATTTTTCTCCTATAAATCAGCTTAAAAATCACATCTGATGATACCCTATTTTTTGTTGATTAGTCATCAGATTTGGCATGTTCGCCATGTTTGACCGCACTCGGACGCAACTTGAGGTCGCCTTGTTTTTCGGGGTGCAAGCCACGAAAGCCACTTTCGCGCATATAACCCCAAATTTTTTCCATATCGGCTTCAATATCGCCAGTGGTATAGATGAGGGGTGTGGAGAAATTAACTTGTTTTTTGCCGTAATCTAATAAGGCGATTTTCATGGGGGCTTTCACGCCATCGGCAATCCAGTAAAAGCCTGTGCGCCAATGACTGGTCTTTTTACGTGTGCCTTCGGGTGGGATGGCTAAGACCAAATGGTCACGGGTGTTAAATTCATTGATTGCCCATTCAACGGTGTTATGACTGGCGCTACGGTCAATGCCGATGCCCCCCGTTGCCCGCACCAATGCCCCAAGAATCGGCATTTTTGTCCATTCGACTTTGACCATCCAGCGAATGGGGACGCGCACAATCCATGAAGCCATAATCATATTCCAGCCATCCCAATTGGATGTGTGATAGACGGCGATGACGACGATTTTTTTATCGGAAGGGACATCCCCAGTGACTTGCCACCCCGCCAACCAAAAATAAAAACGAGCGAAATAATGCCGAAAGATGCCAATTTCGGGTGGGCGGTTTTTTGTGAATGCAATGACAGGACGACGATTGAATAGTGCCATAATCTTATCTCCGTTAGGATTCAAAGGTGCTAAAATCAACTTCTAAAATCGTTTCGCATGAAATCCTTCAATTTAGGCATCGGGGATGAGTGCCGTGCCGTCAGACATGCCCTATCCTTTGGATAATGGTGAATATCATCCCCCATTTTAGCTTGTGGGTGGGTTTCTGTCTATAAAATGATATGTGTATCCGTCTGTGTAAGGGCGCAACATGTTGCGCCCCATGCGTAGTAACTTAACAGCAAATGCGCCCCCATCCCCACTTCGTAGGGGAAGGGAGTAAGGAAAAGATTCGTTTGTTCCCTCTCTCCACGCAGTGGCTATGCCTTACCCACATCTTTGGCATTAGGGATAATCCATTCTCGGCAGATGCTAAAGCATCCGCCTATTCGACTTAGAAGCCCACTAAAGGGG
>JALONZ010000317.1 GCA_025454675.1 Anaerolineae bacterium
CAAATTGCCGATTTAGCGGGTGGGGTATCGCAAATCCTCACCGACCCCAGCGAAATGACGGATGACCAAACCGCCGCTTGGCGACCCAATAGCCAAGATATTGCCATCGGACGGCGGTATATGGATGAACGCTACACACGCGGGGCGCAAATTTATTTGATGGATAGTCGCACACTCGAAACCGAGCCATTGCTAATTGACCCGCGTTATGCCAGTGGCTTTTTTGTGTGGGATGAGGCAGGTGAACGCTTGGTGATGCAACGCTTTCAACAAATTGGTGATGATGGTTTGCCCTATACGCAAGGCACAACCGAAGTGTGGGTGTATGAATTAGCGACCGAACGCCTCATCAAAGTGGACGAGAATGCGCGTAACCCGCGTTGGTTGCCGTAAGTGAAGATAAGGCTGAATCGCCTGTCTAATGTACCGAAGCCCCATAAATGGGACTGAATCGCCTAAATTCACGGGTAAAGTGGTCTTAACCCTCTCAAAATAGGCAGGACAGCCTGCTTCAGCAGGCTTCAGAGATATTAGGCGGGTGCTTTAGCACCTGCCGAAAAATGAATAATCAAGCTAGGATGTAGGCAAATATGACAGATGAAAACCCAATTGAAAATTCAACCGTGTCACCAATCCTCGTGATTTTTGGCATCACGGGCATTGTTGGGATGGTGATTGCCCTGATTTTGCTCATCACCAGCACCCAACCACCAGATGACACCTTAAATCAGACGGTGGACTATCCCACGCCAGAACTCCCGCGCCCTTTGAATGAATGGCGTGCTGAAGATTTTACCTTGCAAAATTTGGACGGCGAATCTGTGAGCCTCTCCGATTTTGCGGGGCGCATCGTGTTTTTGAATGTGTGGCATACGGCATGTGAGCCGTGTGTGCGCGAAATGCCCGCTTTTGAACAATTTATGCGTGAACAAGGTGAAGATGGGGTGATGATTTTAGCCATTAACCAGTTAGGGCAAACTGAGGCGGAAATTCGCCCATTTTTAGCCAATATCGGCATCAGCAACCTGACCATTTTGCTCGACCCCGATTTTACCATTATGGATAAATTTCCGTATAACTTTTTTCCCACCACCTATGTGATTGACCAGCAAGGTATGGTACGATTTTTTAAGATTGGTGAGGTGGATATTCATCAAATGCGCCAATGGGTAGAACAATTAGAGGTCTGATGGACGCGATATTACCATTTCAATTTGCATTCAAAGATAATGAATGGGGACAAAAATTTGTCCTGCTCGCCTTGCTCACATTGGGGATGACTGCCGCCTTTGCGTTGGCGCTCGTTTTTACCAACACCACGCCCATTTTAGCCGTCATCCTTGTATCGGTCTTGGTGGTGATGGGTTTATTCCCATTGTGCATCGTGTTGGGTTATTTATTGGGTATTGTGCGACGTGTGCAAGATGACGACCCCATTTTGCTCCCGCGGTGGGAAGAATGGGATGTACTGATTGCGCGGGGTGCTGGCTTGTTATTCGTCACGACACTCTATAACACGCCGTTATTGCTGTCCGTGGTCACATTGGTATTTTTGCCCCGTTTTTTGGGTGATACCAATTTCGCAGGTGCGGCATCGTTGTTGGTTGTGTGTTGTGTGTTGCCCTTCGTCCTCATTATGACCACGCTCGGTTGGTTATGCTTGGCGGTGGGTGTGGGCAGATACGCCAAAGGCGCGGGATTAAGCCTATTTTTTCACCCAGAAAAATTATTGCAGGGTGCATTTGCATCTGGGAATGGTGGCATATCTGCCCAATGGGTGATGTTGACCATCGGCTACAATGTGATTTTTAGTGTGATGATGTTCATCCCGTGCATCGGTTGGATGGCGTATGGGATATTTTTTATCCCCGCGCATGGTCATTTGTTGGGGCAATATGCGCGTCATATTGAGAAAAACATATCGGCACAAAAACCTGCCCCCAAAGCCGATAATAAGCCAAAATCGCCCCCCAATCCCAAACAACCGCGCCCATTGGGGGCGAATCCCAAACGGAAATAGTGGCGATATGAAAATGATTACCCGTATCGGCGAAAGGCGTAGGGGCTTGCCATGGCAAGCCCCTACAACCCCAAACATAACGGGGCGTAGGGACGGCATATATGCCGTCCGTAAACCGAGATTTCGCATGGGTATCGGCATATTTTTTGCCTATTTCATCCTGATGGGTTGCACATTGAACACCACCCCCGCGCCACCCCCCACCGAAGATATTAGTGCCTTACTGCCCACGCGGTTTGTCCCGCCGACCTATACCCCCATCCCATCCATCACACCCACATTCACCCCGCGCCCAACTGCCACCCCAACTTTAACCCCCATCCCCACACCTGAACCATTAGCCGAATTGGTCATCATCACCCAAGCCTTGCCCGCAGGTGTTGCCATCCCACCGAATGCGCTGGGGGTGGTGCTTGTGCCTGAACGGAGTTTGCCTTATAACGCCGTGACGGACATCACCAAAATTATCAACCGTGTGACGACCACCGCGCTGGGGTGTTATGAGCCGATTGTGGCGGATGTGTTGGCAGAACGTGAGGCGGGGAGTGGTTTTCTGACTTTCTCCGATTGCCCGCCAATTCCGCAAGCCGTCCAACCGTTCCGCATGGTGAATATGGTGGTTGCGACCCTGTATTTGCCACAAGGGGCGAAAATTTTGCCCAATATGGTCATACTGCGACCCTACCCATTTCATTTGTTGCCACTCGATGCGATGACGAATTTGTCGGATGCGATAGGACAGGTGACAAGTGTCGAAATTTATCCCGAACAACCGATAACCCGCCAGCGCGTAGGGCAATAACCCCTACCTATTCTGGAAAAATGAGCCTACAATGAACGCCGTTCTTATCCCATTAGCTTATGGAGTTAACAAATAACCAATGGCAACACAAAAAACATATCTCATCACAGGGGGCGCGGGATTTTTGGGTATCAATATGACCCGCTATTTATTACAACGTGGTCACAAAGTCGCCTCGCTCGATTTACTCCCCTTTGACTATCCAGAACGCCCCCAAATCACCGAAGTTCAAGGTGATATTCGCAATCGTGCCGATGTGGACAAAGCCATGCAAGGCGTGGATATTGTCATTCACACCGCCGCGGCGCTTCCGTTGTATAAAAAAGAGGATATTTTCTCTACGGATATTGATGGCACGCGCAATGTGATTGATAGCGCCCAAAAACACGGGGTTGAACGCTTCATCCACATCTCATCCACCGCCGTTTATGGTGTGCCAGACCATCACCCGTTATACGAAAACGACCAATTGATTGGTGTGGGTCCGTATGGTATCGCCAAAATCGAAGCCGAAAAAGTGTGCTTGGATTATCAAAAACAAGGTATGACCGTCAGCATCATTCGCCCCAAATCATTCATTGGACCAGAACGGCTGGGCGTATTCGCCTTGTTATTCGATTGGGCGAAAGACGGCAAAGGCTTCCCGATTCCGGGTAAAGGCGATAATTTGTATCAATATTTGGATGTGGAAGATTTATGCGATGCCATTTATCTGTGCGCCACACTCCCCAAAGAGAATGTGAACGATGTGTTCAATGTCGGTTCAAAAGAATTTGGCACCTTCAAAGGCGATTTTCAAGCCGTCCTCGACCATGCAGGATTCAAGAAAAAAGTGCGCTCATTCCCTGTTGCGCCCGCCTTATGGACATTGCGTATTTTAGACCGCCTGAAATTATCACCCCTGTATCCGTGGGTGTATGAAACCGCGATTAAAGATTCGTTTGTTTCCATCGAAAAAGCGGAAAAACAACTCGGTTGGAAGCCAAAATTCTCCAATAAAGACGCGCTCATCCGCAATTATGATTGGTATGTGGCGAATTTGGCGAATTTTGAAAAACAAACAGGGGTCACACACCGCGTCCCGTGGAGTCAGGGCGTATTGAAAATCGTCAAGATGTTCTTTTAGATGATAGCTTGACCTCATCCCCCCGACCCCCTTCTCCAAACTGGAGAAGGGGGAGAAAATCAATATTTTCCGTGAAAAAAGTCCCCTCTCCATTTGGAGTTCAGGGGCGGACAGCATAATTAAGGGGAACGAACCTTAACAACTGAATATGAA
>JALONZ010000318.1 GCA_025454675.1 Anaerolineae bacterium
CTTTGAGCGCGGTTAAAATGGCTTTTTTGGCTTGGCGGATGTGTTTCACATCGTGCAATGAGCGCCGAACCACATACACCGCACCGTCAATTTGCGACATGAGTTCAGATATTTTTAACGGTGTACCAGTTAAATCGGTATCACGCCCCATTGGGGATGAAGTGGTTTTTTGATGTGGAAGTGAGGTCGGTGCCATCTGCCCCCCCGTCATGCCATAAATGGCATTATTCACAAAAATGGTTGTAATTTTTTCGCCACGAGCCGCCGCATGAATAATTTCTGCAATGCCAATCGAGGCTAAGTCGCCATCACCTTGATAGGTAACAACGGTATTTTGGGGCAAAACACGTTTAATCCCCGTTGCCATCGCGGGTGCGCGACCATGTGCCGCTTCGACACCATCCATATTGAAATAATTATAGGCAAACACCGAACACCCAACGGGCGCGACTAAAACGGTTTGTTCGCGCAGACCCAACTCATCTATCGCTTCTGCCAGTAGCCGATGCGCGATGCTATGGGTACAACCTGGACAATAATGGGTATGCGTACAAGCAAGGGCTTCGGGGCGTTCATATACCAGTTGCATATCTTCTACAGGAATTGTTACTGTGGTCATCATCGCCTCCCTTACGCCAAAACCGAGCTATACGCATAGTAGCGTTCTATCACACGGAGCAATTCATCAGGCATGGGGATATTACAGCCCATCCGACCATAAAATTAGACAGGCACAACCCCATTCACCGCCAACCGCACATCTTCCACCATTTGCCCCGCGTTCATTTCCACAACAAGACACATCTCTACTTGTTCAGCGAGTTCTGCAAGGCGTTTTTCGGGGAAGGGATAAATCGTTTGTGGGCGGAATAACCCAACTTTTAAGCCTTTTTCACGCGCCATTTGCACCGCGCTCATGGCAATCCGTCCCGCGGTGCCATAACCCACGACCAATAATTCCGCATCTTCCGTGCCAAATTCATCTGACCGTTGTTCAACTGCACGAATCAATTCGAGTTTCTTTTGCAGGTGGATATTGAAGGCTTCTTCAGCATCGGCGTTCATATAGAGCGAGGTGACAACATTTTTGTCCCGCCCTTTTGCCCCGCGTGTTGCCCATTCGGGGCGTGGTTGCGGATACGGGAGCATTTCTGGCAACTCAGCAGGCTCCATCATTTGCCCAATTTGACCATCCGCCGCCAAAACGACAATATGCCGATATTTGCGCGACAATTCAAACGCCAACATGGTGAAATCAATCGCCTCTTGTACCGAAGCAGGCGCGAGGACAATCGGGTGATAATCCCCATGCCCCGCCGATTTGGTCACTTGGAAATAATCGGATTGCGAGGGCAAAATATTACCTAAGCCCGGTCCCCCGCGCATCACATCTACAATCACACAGGGAACTTCTGAACCCGCAATATAGGATAACCCCTCTTGCATCAGGCTCACACCCGGACTCGATGACGAACTCATCACCTGAACACCCGCGCACGCCGCCCCATACACCATATTAATGGCGGCGACTTCGCTTTCGGCTTGCAAAAATACACGCCCCAATTCAGGCATCCGTGATGACATATATTCGAGTAATTCGGTTTGTGGGGTGATGGGATAGCCAAAATAGGCTTCACACCCCGCCCGTACAGCCGCCTCTGCGATGGCTACATTCCCTTTGAGCAATTCACGCGCCATGAGATGTAACCTCCTCTAATTTATTTTTACGGGGTTGAGGGGCTTCACGATAAACGGTGATGCACACATCAGGACATATCACCGAGCAAATCGCACAGCCTGTACAATGATGATTGGGGTCAATCAAGATGGCAGGATGGTAGCCTTTGGCATTCAGCGCCACGTTGTCCATCGCTATCACACCTTGGGGGCAGACCGTTGTGCAAAGTTCACAGCCTTTGCAACGGTCATGGTCAATAAATATAGTTCCTTGTGCCATATCGCTTACCCTCTCGCTAATAACTTTATTTTGTATATAAAGCATAAGAGTTATTCGGCATTATGCACAAGTGAGTTATGACATGGTTACGATGTGCAATGTGTCATAGTTTGAACAAATTCACCGCGTTTTCGGTGGTATAACGCCCCATTTCATCGGTTGGGATATTGTGCAAACTAGCCAAACGGTCAACCATCAACGGGATATAGGCGGGCGTGTTGCGTTTGCCTCTGTGCGGAATCGGTGTTAAAAACGGCGCATCGGTTTCGACCAAAATGCGGTCTAATGGTGTGGATGAAGCCACACGGCGCATTTCATCCGCATTTTTATAGGTGATGGGTCCCGTGAATCCCAAATAAAAGCCAATCTCTAAAGCACGTTTGGCAATGGTCACATCCCCTGAAAATGAATGTAACACCCCTGCCCGATTTTGGAGCGAGGCAGGCAAATTTTTCGCCCATTTTTCGAGGATAGCGAGCGTATCCTCACTGGCTTCGCGGTTATGGATGATGACGGGCAATTCCAATTCAGAGGCGAGCGCCAATTGTGCTTCAAAGGCGCGGAATTGTTGCACTTTGGGCGATTTATCCCAATAATAATCGAGTCCAATCTCGCCAATCGAAATGACTTTGGGGTGCAATGCCAAGTCGCGGATGACGGGGATGATTTTCTCGTCAAAATCGGCGGTGCTATTGGGATGAATCCCAACTGCGACAAAAATCCCATCATATTTTTCTGCGAGTGCGATGCCTTCCCGCGATGTGTTTATATCAACGGCGGGGATAATCAATCGGCGCACCCCAACCGCGTGCGAATCTGCCCACACTTGGTCACGGTCTTGGTCATAATCATCAAAATTGAAATGACAATGGGTATCTATTAAATCCGTCATCCACCCTCCCACATACGGGGTTTTAAGCCTAATTTTTTCATCCACTTCGCGCCTTTACTGCCAAAATGCACCCGCCATGAACTGAGTTTACGCACAAAATCCGCTTGACGGAGCGCATCCAAAAAATCTTCGGGGTCATCGGCAAAGGGGCGCATGAGCGTGGGCGATGTGCCATATTCGACCAATGTATGAGCATCCGACCCCGCCGTACCCAATAAATTGTGCTTTTGGGCAAATTCAATGGCTTTCAGGTTATCTTCCAGATACAAACATCGTGCATTAAACACTTCTATGGCATCAATTTGGTCTACGATGCGCGTCAAATCGGCTTCTTGCCATGCACCTTTCCGCAAACGGTCAAACGGGTGCGAAATGCTAATCACCGCGCCTTGTTCGCGCAGGCGTTTAATCGTTTCTTCGGGTGTGAGTCCTTCGGGGATACTTTCCTTCACAAAATACGCCAAAATTTCGCCTTGTGTGGTAAAAATTTCTTCACCCACAATCACCAATTCAGGCGCGAGTTGTTTCATCTTCAGCGCACCGTCTGCTGTATTATGGTCGGTGATAGCGATGCGTTTTATGTCGCGTTTGGCACAAATTTCAATCAGTTTATCAAATTGGGTGATGCAATCGGTTGACCAATGGGTATGATTATGCAAATCTACGCGCCATGTTTCGCTCATGATAACGCTCCTTCTGGGAGTGGTTGATGCCCTTTTTCGGCTTCCATCGTTGCCAGTTCCGCTTCCAATTCGCTGGTGAATAAGCGGTTACGATAGATGAATGCCACACCAACCCCCACCAAGACCCGAAACCATTTATGAAAGAAGCCTTGTAGCAATGCCGCCGCACCTGCCATCGCCACCGTGAATTGCGGATAGGCGGGTACAATCATCGCCATCAGCATGGCAAAATTGGTGAGTTCGGTCACACCCGCGCCATTCGGCACAAAACTCAATGCCCCAACCGCAGAGGCTACCCCAACGATGAACGCCATTTGCAAAAATAATTCGGGTGACATATCGAGTCCGAATCCCCACATAATGATAAAAAATCCGACGGTGCTGGACATATACACACCCATCCCCAAAATCGTGACGGGTATCATGTGCTGAATACTAAAAATTTCGCGGCTACTTTCATAAAAATGGGTAAACCAGCCATGTAACCGATTGATAAGCGGAATTTTGGCGAGTATTGCCAAACCTAATTCGGCTAATGGTCGGATTTGTACCGCAATTAATCCACCC
>JALONZ010000319.1 GCA_025454675.1 Anaerolineae bacterium
TTTGGTAGGAGTAACTTGTATTTTGCCCGGACGACCTTTGCGATGATAATCCAGCGCATCTTGTTTGGTGTATGCCATGAGCTTTATCCTTAAATCAGTGCAACATAAAAAATATTCACAATTTTCCATATTCTAGCATACGCCCAAACACAAAAATCGCCTAGTGATGAGGCTCATCTCATTTAGGCGAAAATGTCATGGAATCGGTTTCCGATAGGTTTGAATTGATTAGTTAGTACCGTCCCATACCGTTAACACAGGGTCAACAAATACATTTTGTGTGCTGATATAAACCCGTTCCCCATGCCAAATGATGTTATCCACCAAACCGTCTATCTGTGCAAAATCGGATTCTTTTTGACCTGTCACCGCATCCCATAGGACGATTTGCGAGGTCTTTTTATCATGGTTCAATTCGCTCACCAACAGGCGGGTGCTATCTGGCGACCACGCCAATGCCGATAATTCGCGCTCACCGACTAAGGTATGCCCTGCTTGGTTACTAGCAATATCCCAAATGGCGACCTTATTTTTGAATAAATTCGGGTCATCACGCAGGCTTTTTTCTTCATTATGGAGGATGGCGCACAGTTTACCATGGGGTGCAATGGCTATCCCGCGTGTGGGGATATATGGCGAATGAATGGATTGTTGCCATAAAAACATGCGTTTGGGGATTTCGACCGACATTCCATCCACATAAAACAATGCTGTTTTATTGAGATGATGTTCAAAAACCATCAGGTGTTGCTGATGAATTAAATAATCACCACCACCCATTCTTGAATTGACGGTGAATGAACTCGTTTCGCCAGCCGATACATGCCAATAAGTCCCCTTATCAAAGGATAGTGTGGCGAATTGGGTGTTGCTTGTCCATGCAACATCATCATAAGTATCTTCGATGGTGAATTTTTTGGTGGTGTTTTTATCTACATTCCACACAATCAGAAAATTGGCATATTCGGGTTCTTGGGGGATACCACCAATCGTTTCTCTATCATTAAAAACAACGCTGTTCCCGTCTGGGCTGAGGGCTAGAATATAGGGGGGATGTGTGAGTGGATATTCTGCAATAACACGACCTTTGGCGGTATCGAATACCACCACATGCTCCCGATATTTTTTCTTGGTGAGCGCCACCCCGCGCTTGCCATCTGCACTAAGGTTAGCAAGTGAATAATACCCCTGATATTTTGCAACACACTTTGTCATACTTCCCCTCCATTTGTAATGTGATACTTCTAATCATATATTATTTTTGAATGCACATTCCCCCTAAAGATGAGGGACTTAATAGAATTTTGGATAGCATGATGCAATTGGCTATAATCAGCCTATCAGATGGTCGTTTGAGGGTATTGGCATGAGCGATGTTTTTATTTCCTATTCGCGGTTGGATGCCGATTTTGTGGGCAACTTGCGCGAGGCGTTGGTTGAGCAAAATCAAGAGGTGTGGATAGATTGGGAATCTATTCCGCCGTCACAAGCATGGTGGGCAGAAATCCAGAAGGGCATCAGCAAAGCCAATAATTTTGTGATTATCCTCTCGCCCAACGCGATGGGGTCGCCGATATGCCACCTTGAGATTGAATATGCCCGTCAATTGAAAAAACGCATCATCCCCGTGTTGTATCTGCCGTATGTGCGGGATGAGGCGATTATCGCCATCGCCAAACGCTTGGCGCACCCCGACCAAGTGAGTACGCGCGACATTTGGGGCAATCGGCAGGCGCATGATGTGGTAGATGCGAATGAGGCAGGGTTGCGCCAAGTCAATTATTTTCGATTTGCACCAACCGATGACTTTGAGGCGCGTTTTGCCGATTTAATGAACATCATTCATACCGATTATGATTATAAAGAACACCATACCACCCTGCATTTACGCGCCTTAGAATGGGAACGGCGCAATCAAGATAGTGGCTTTTTGCTGATTGAAAAAGAATTGGCAGATGCCGAAATCTGGCTCGATAGCGCCCAGCATAAAATCCCCGCACCAACCGAATTGCATATCACCTATATTCACGCCAGCCGAGATAGCGAAACACATCGCGCCCAACGCATCGCCGAATTGGAGCTAAAAGCAAAAAAATTGCGCCGTGAACAAATCGCGGGCGGAATTACAGCCGCATTTGGCGGTTTGGTGATTGGGATGTTGATATTCATCACCATTTTGTTCATCGAAAATGTGAATGCCAAAAATGCCCGCCTTAAAGCACTTCCAGATGATATTTGCATATCCACCGAAATAGACCCATTTTTAGCACCCTATTGCGCCGATTTTATCATCATCCCACGATAATCCGACTATTTAGGATATAATCAAGATGGTCTGATTATCGTTGGAGGACAGTTTGCCATGAGTGATGTATTCATCTCCTATTCGCGCCAAAATATTCAATTCGCAGAGAAGTTATTCGATGCGCTCAAAGGGCGCAATATCAGCGCGTGGGTAGATTGGCAAGACATCCCCCGTTCTGCGGGTTGGTGGGATGAAATCAAGCGCGGGATAGATAACGCCTCCACTTTTTTATTTTTGATGAGCAATGCCTCGCTCAGTTCCCCTGTGTGTACATTGGAATTGGCTCATGCGATTGAAAATGGCAAGCGCATTTTACCTGTTGTATTAGAAGCACCCGACTTTGAAGGCGCAGTCGAAAGAATTACCAATTTAGAACCGGGTGATGTCTTAGAAACCATCATCGCGGGGCGTGATATGGTGGCATTAGCCCGTCATAATCATGGCACGATTGGACATATCAACTGGGTGTTTTTCGGCAAAAATCCGCAAGGTATAGAGTTATCATTTGAGCAATCCTTTGATGAATTGCTGACGACCATCAAAACCGACCTCGACCACAATCGCCGACACGCGCGGTTATTAGTGTTGGCGCGGGAATGGGAGACGAATGCACGGGATGATGATTTTTTGCTGATGGGGGATGAACTCATCCTCGCTGAAAAGTGGTTACATGATGCCCAATCGCGCAAAAAAGAGCCGATTCCAACACATCTGCACACCGAATTTTTATCTATCAGCCGAAAAACCGAAGATGAGCGCAATCGGCGCTTGCGGAATATTCGCCGTGCCAGCGTAATTGCAACTGTCATCGCTGTGATAGCGATGATGATTGGGGTGGTATTCATCGTCATCGCCAACCAAGCCCAAAACCGCGCAAGAGAGGCGCAAAATCAGGCAGAATTGGCACAAAATCAGGCACAAGAGGCGCAAAATCAGGTAGCAACCGCGACATCGGTTATTGCGACCTCTGTCGCGCTACAATCCACAGCCCAAGCGGAACTGGCAGATTCAAGGGCGCAAAGCATCATCATCAGCAACTTTGCCAATGCCATTTTGCGTGGGCGTGAAAATCCACGCAGTATGATAGCCCAACTCACCCGCCTAATTGAAGAATATCCAGATGAGGGGCAAGCCTATCACATGCGTGGGTTGGCATATTATGAAATTGGCGCATATGATGAAGCCATGCGCGATTATGATAAAGCGGTTGAACTTGGTTTGACCCAAAATGATTTGTATATCAATCGTGGAAATGTTTTTTTCGATTTAGCCGATTATCCGCAAGCCATCGAAAATTATACCCAAGCCATCACCATCAACCCGCAAGATGCACTGCCCTATAACAATCGGGGGAATGCCTATTTGGTATTAGGCGAAACCGAAAAAGCACTCCAAGATTTTAATCAATCCCTCGCATTAGACCCTGAATATGCGTTGGCATATAGCAATCGGGGCAATTATTACCTGTTTAGTGGCGATTTAGACCGTGCCTTAGCCGATTTGAATCGTGCCATTGAACTCGACCCGCAAATGACCATCGCATACTACAATCGCGGGAACGTGCATTATGATTTTGGGGAATATGAACAAGCTATCGCCGATTATGATTCTGCCATCCTCTTAGACCCCGACCATGCCCAAGCCTATACCAATCGCGGGTTAACTTATCGGCAATTAGGCAATTTGGAGCAAGCCATTGCGGATTATAACCGCGCCATTCAAATCAATCCGCAAACATATGATGCGTATGTGAATCGGGGTACGTTGTATTTCACCACACGGGATTATGTCCGT
>JALONZ010000320.1 GCA_025454675.1 Anaerolineae bacterium
TTTTGTGAAGGTGGAGTTTCAATGCGTTTTTGCGGGGGTGGCGCATCAGTGCGCGGTTTGGGGATGATATTCATCTCATAGCATAACGCCTCGACCAACATTTCTAGCGTCATGCCATTGCCCACATAATCAATATAATGGTCAGTTGTGAGGGCAAGCGGTGGTGTTGTTGGTTGTATCATAACGGGAATAATCGGTTTTCCAGCACTATGCTGTGCATAAGCAATTTCTTTAAGCATATAGCTTGGTTTTTCACCATTTTTATGACGGTTAATATCTGGTGAATAAAAAACCACCATCAAATCACATCTATCAATTTCGGTTTGAATCTGAATTTCCCAGCTTTCACCCGCCTTCATCGAGCGGTCTACCCAAGAGGTGACACCATCCAACGCATTCAGCGCATCATCGAGTGCAAACGCCAATTGGCGCGTATCTTTTTTGGCATAACTGATAAAAATGTGTGGCATAAAATTTCGCCCTGTTGTGTATAATTCATAATATCCATTTGATAACGGGTATTATGACAGATTTAAGTAGCGTGTGCAATACAACCCCACCCCCCAGCCCCACGTTGTGGAGAGGGGGAGAAAAACATCATTTTGCGGGGAAAAGTCCCCTCTCCATGCAATGGGGAGGGGATTTAGGGGTGGGGTTAGCCTTTCTGCAACCGCGTCAGTTCATCCACGCCGATATGACAACGTATAAAATGCCCATCACCCGCGTCTTGCCACGGGGGTTCATGCGTCTCGCATATCGCGCCGATTTTGCGCGGGCAACGGGTATGAAACCGACACCCCGTTGGAATATCGCGCGGACTGGGAATATCGCCATCCAACCGAATCGCAGATTTTTGGATGGTCGGGTCGGTGGATGGATTGGCAGACACCAGCGCCTCTGTATACGGATGAGACGGCGCTTTATACACCGCATCCACCCGCCCCTCCTCCACAATTTGCCCCAAATACATCACCGCAATCCAATCCGCCAAATATGCCACCACATCCAAATTGTGCGAAATGAGCAAATACGACACCCCGCGTTCTGCCCGCAAATCTTTGAGCAAATTGAGGATGACCGCCTGCACACTCACATCCAGCGAGGAGGTCGGTTCATCCGCCACAATCAGCGATGGTTCAGCGGCGAAGGCACGCGCAATCGCAACCCGTTGTTTTTCGCCACCACTCAATTGGGACGGGTAGCGCGTGGCATATTCGGGTGTGAGGCGCACCGCTTTGAGCAAGGCATGAATCCGTTCCTCGCGTTCTGCGCGGGTTTTCAGTTCGCCCAATAGCAATAAATTGCGGTTGATGGCTTGCCCCACCGTTTTATACGGATTGAGCGATTCATCCGGGTTTTGGAACACCATCCGCAAACGCCGTAACGCCTCTTTTGGGCGGTTTTTCAGGTTTGTGCTGATGTTCATCGCGCACAATTCAATTTCGCCCGAATCGGGCATTTCTAAGCCCATAATGCACCGCGCCAACGTGGATTTTCCGCTTCCACTCTCGCCCACGATGCCAAATGTTGACCGTTCTTGAATATCCAAATTCACACCGTCTAAGGCGCGGGTTGGGCGGTAGGCTTTGCGCGTGACCATATCCCACAAGCTACGCCGACCAAAATATTTTTTCATGCCCGTCACCTTGAGGACATTTGATGTGCGCGGGTGGGCAGGTGTGTTATACGCAATCGGTTTGGGTTTGGCTTCAGCATCACCCGATACGATGTCGCGCCAACGCCAACACCGAATCTGATGCGAATCGGTCATCGTCTCCAACGGCGGTTTTTCGGCATGACATTGAGAAATTGCCAATGGGCAACGCGGGGCGAATACACATCCTTTGGGACGTTCTATCAGCGAGGGCGCGATGCCGTCAATCGTGGGGATGCGCGTATCGGAGCCTTCCATCGGACGGGGCAGGCTCATCAACAATCCCGCCGTGTAGGGATGGATTGGATGCGCGTATAATTCGGATACAGGCGCAGATTCCATCACTTCCCCACCGTATAAAACCGTCACCACATCACAAAATTGCGCCACCGTCCCCAAATCATGCGACACATACAACGCCGCCGATTGATTCTCCAAAATCAGATGCCGAAATTCATCCAAAATAACGGCTTGCGTGGTCACATCTAATGATGTGGTCGGTTCATCCAACACCAAAAATTGCGGTTGTGTGCTGAGTGCCATCGCAATCGCCACCCGTTGACGCATCCCTCCACTGAGTTGATGCGGATATTTCCGCGCTACCTCTCGCGCATCAGGGATTTTCACCCGTTCCAATTGGGTTATGGCATGTTCCCATGCAGAACGGCGTGAGTGTTGTTGATGACGGCGCGTGATTTCTGCCATCTGTTCACCGATTTGATAGGCAGGGTTCAATGCCGATAGCGTATCTTGCGGGACGAGGTGAATATCGCGTCCCCAAATATCGCGGAGGCGTTGCGCTGAGAGTTGATGTAAATTTTCATCATTAAAAGTGAGTACACCCGCGCTAATCCGTGCATTTTGCGCCATATAGCCCATCATCGCCAGCGCCAATGTGGATTTTCCGCTACCACTCTCGCCGACCAAGCCATGAATTTGTAACGGGTCAATTTTGAGTGATACATCATGAATGACATTCACCCACTGATTATTCAGCCGATATTCGATTGATAACCCGTCTGCCTGAATAATCGTCATCGCAACGTCCCTTCATATCGAAACACACGGCGCAAGCCATCCGCCAACAAATTCACCCCAATCACCAACAAGGCAATCGCCGCGGCAGGCGACCATAATGACCACGGCGCACGCGCCACCTCACCCCGTGCTTCTTCCACCATCCGCCCCCAATCAGGTGAGGGTGGTTGCACACCCAATCCCAAAAATCCGAGCGATGCGACCAAAAATATGGCATACGAAAAGCGTAACGCCGCCTCGACTGTGAGCGCGGGCAATACACTAGGAAAAATTTCGCGCGTGAGGATGTAAAATGTGGATTCTCCGCGCAATTTTGCCGCCTCAATATAGCCTTTATTGCGGATGTTCAGCGTGGCGCTCCGTATCACACGGGCGATGATGGGAATATATAACACCACCACCACCAATATCAACCCAATCGGTGACGCACCTAGCAATCCCAACATCACCAAAGCCAATACCAGCGCGGGGATAGATAACAGGCTATCGAATACCCGTGAGACGACTTCATCAATCCATCCGCCATAATAACCAATCGTCATGCCCAATGCTGTGCCAATCAACACCGAAAAAAAGGTGGCGATTCCGGGTAATAGCATGATGTCGCGTGCGCCCCACAACACGCGACTAAATACATCCCGACCATCTTTATCTGTGCCAAGAATAAATTCCGCGGATGGTTCGGCACGTTTGAGGACACGATTATTTTCATCGCGCATAAATTCATCATATGGATACGGTGCGATGGTGCTACCAAACAAGGCTAAAAAGACGAATATGGCAACAATGATGAGTCCGAGTAGGCTTAGGGGGCGTTTAATCAGTTCAAGAATCATGGTAAGTCCTTTTTAACCTCATCTCCATAATTTCACAGATGGGTTAATATGGGTGGCGGACATACACCCTAAAGGGTAGTCAGCCATTACAATTCTGCCTGTTTTGAGGTGTAATGGCGGACTAGAGGCTTGAGCCGTTAAGTTAGCGAAAAAATATCCCCCATCCCCAACCCTTCCCCCATAAAATAGGGGAAGGGAGTAAGATAAAAACTGGTTTTCTCCCCCTCTCCACGTAGTGGGGAGGGGGCTGGGGGTGGGGATAAAAACCTTATCTTAACGGTATTAGGCTTGAGCCTCGTATGTCCGCCACAAATACGATTATCGCGTCTGTAAACTGTTTGACTACCCGTTCATCCGCACGGTGCGGAAATCGGTTTGACCAGGGAAGGGGTGCATTTGCAAGCCTTCAATTTCGGTATAGGTTGCGCCGACCACCGAGGCAAACCACGGGATGATAACCGAGCCACGTTCCGCAAAAATGGCGCTGATTTGGGCATAAATGTCACCTCGTGCTACGATGTCGGCGGTGACGGCGGCTTGTGCCACTAATTCATCCACTTCGACATCA
>JALONZ010000321.1 GCA_025454675.1 Anaerolineae bacterium
TTAGAAGTGAGCATTGAATCCAATACACTAACCCTAAAAGGTCAAACAACCCCGCCTAGCGATATTCCAGAAGGTGCTTATTTGCACCGTGAACGGGTTTTTGGCGCGTTTCAACGCAGTTTAGCCCTGCCACAGCCTGTTATTGCGACAAGCGCAAAATCAAGCCTAAAATCAGGGATTTTAACCATTCGCATTCCCAAACAAAAAGATACTTCACATATTGTATCCATCACACCAGTGCAAGAATAAAAATCAGGGGCAATTTTGCCCCTGATTTTTATTTATTCAGCCACTTCTTTCAGTTGTGCATAGGCAGATGCAAATTGTTCAATCATCTCGGCTTTATCGAGTGGTGATAAAAAGCTACTCGCAACCGCATTTAACGCAAGTTCTTCTAAGGCTTCAATAGGTAAACCGGTGTGTTGTACCACCGCCTGATATTCACCCGTCAGTGTGGACTTATAATAGGTTGGCATATCGGCGCTAATGACAGGTTTAATGCCTTGTCGCATCAAATCCCCTAATGGATAATCTGTATAACGTTTTATCCAATCAGAATGTACCGCCCGCCCCAAACTGCCGACAACCGTAATCTCTCGTTCCAAAATTTGATTGATAGCATCTGGCGCATCCACCAATCCCCACGCATCTAAAATACGCGAGGGTGATAAATCTCTGATGGCTTGCAAAACCCCGTCTGCCTTGAATTGATGCCCTGCTTGTACCACAATTGGCAAGTCTTTTTTATTGGCAAGTACCACAGACCGCTCAAACGGATTTGGCACAAGTGGGTCTTCTTTGCCGATTAGCCCAACCGCAACAATACTATTTCGTCTGGCAACGGTGCTAGTTGCCCACCGTACCAACTCTTCAAATTTACGTGGCTCATCACGCGGGGCAACCAAAATCCACTCTAGGCGCACGCCCCAACCCCGCATGGCACGGTCACGCCCATCATTTAACGCTTCTAATAACTCATCTACCGACATTGTAGCTTGTGGAAGCAATAATGTCGGGTTAATCAGCACTTCGGCATATTTCACATTTTCGCGTGCTAACATGACACCCGCATCATATGCCATACGCGAAAAATCTTCGGGATACTGCCACCATGTTGTCACCATCCGGATGATGTCGTCTAACCGTTTGTAATCGGGTTTTTCAAGCAGTGCCGCCCAATCGCCAAACCGTTTTATTTTGTCGGGGATGTCGTTTTGTTCGGCAATGGTCAACAAAATTTGTTTCCGAACCGCACCTTCAAAACGCAAACCGAGTTCCACTTTGGGAATTGCTTTTATAAAATCGTCTAATTTCATCACAAAACCTCTATTCTGATTGATGGACAAGGTGATTTTGCTCACCTTGTTTTTGTTTGATAATGGCTTCTATAAACGCATAAAATAAGGGGTGTGGCTGATTCGGTCTACTCTGAAATTCGGGGTGAAATTGCACACCAACCATAAAGGGATGGTCTTTTAGTTCGATGATTTCAACCAACAATTCATCGGGACTTAATCCACTAAATACCATACCATGTTCCTCAAACATTGGGCGATAGGTATTATTAAACTCAAACCGATGCCGATGCCGTTCCTGTACCATTGGCATATCATCATAAGCTGATGCCGCAACTGAACTAGGCTTCAAAACACAAGGATATAAGCCAAGCCGCATTGTACCACCACGCCCCAATTTTCCACGTTGGTCAAGCATCAGGTCAATGATATTATTTTTGCTCGGCACTTCAAATTCTGAACTGGTCGCATCTTCCAACCCCAACACATGCCGCGCAAATTCAATTGACATCACTTGCATCCCCAAACATAAACCCAAATAGGGAACACGGTTCTCGCGGGCAAATTTGGCTGTGGCAATTTTACCTTCCACCCCCCGATACCCAAACCCACCAGGGACAAGAATCCCGTCCAATCCACGCAGGTTATTGGTATCTAACCCTTTATCGGAATCAATCCACACAATTTCAAGTTTACGATTATGGGCGCTGGCGGCATGAAAAGTCGCCTCTTTAACACTCATATACGCATCATGCAATTCAACATATTTACCAACCAAGCCAATTCTCACGGTTTCTTTGGCAGAGTGCATTCGTTTGCTCATTTCGCGCCAAGATGCTAAATCCGGTGGATGAACCTCTTCTAGCTTGAGTTCTTCGACAATATAATCACCCAAACCTGCATCTTCCAATACCAGTGGCACATCGTATAGCAAATCAATCGTCTCTAATGGGATGACCGCGTTTTCATCAACATCACAAAATAATGCCAATTTTTTGATTAAATCTTGGCTCACTGGATGGTCTGTACGAGCGATGATGACATTCGGTTGAATGCCCGCGCTTCTTAATTCACGCACACTATGTTGGGTGGGTTTTGTCTTGAGTTCACCCGTTGCGCCGATATAAGGCAAAAAGGTCACATGGACATATAATGTATCGCGCTTTTTGAGGCTCATCTTCATTTGGCGAATGGCTTCTAAGAAGGGTTGTCCCTCGATATCGCCAACTGTACCACCAACTTCTACGATGACAACATCCGCATCACTTTCGCTACTGACCAACATAATGCGATCTTTGATTTCATCGGTGATGTGCGGAATCACCTGAATAGTGCGCCCCAAAAATGCGCCCTTGCGTTCATTTTCGATGACACTGCTATAAATTTGACCAGCCGTCACATTACAGGCACGGGTCAAATTCTCATCGGTGAAGCGTTCATAATGACCCAAATCGAGATCGGTTTCGGCACCGTCTATAGTGACGAATACTTCACCATGTTGATAAGGACTCATCGTACCAGGGTCAACATTCAGATAGGGGTCTAATTTTTGAATGGCAACCTTAAACCCGCGTGCTTTTAACAGTCGCCCAATTGCCGCAGCGGTGACACCCTTCCCCACAGAACTCACCACGCCACCCGTGCAGAAGATGTATTTTGTACGTTTCATGTGTTTGCCTCATGTAACTAAAACAAAAATTGCGGCGGGAAGTTATATCCCGCCGTTGATGAAATGGGTCATTAAATCAACTGAACCGTTTTTGATGTCTCAGAAAGGATTCAGTGATGATGATTCAAAATAATCAAACGAGTTTTTCAAGGTCATCGGCGGCGCGACGCATATCGAGGAAGATTAAGCCCAATTTCGCCCCTTCGCGCACGAGTGTGGTTAAAACGGCTTCTTCACCGACAGACATCAAGATAACATAGCCGTTTTTGCCTTTGATATACACTTGCTCCAAAAGCCCACGTCCCAATTCACTCGAAATCCGCTCACCAAGCGATATCATTGCCGCCGACATCGCCGATACACGGTCTTCTTCAACGCCTGCTGGAAGCGATGATGCCATAATCAAACCATCTACGCTGACCACCGCAGAGGCTTCAACTTCTGGTGTTGTTGCTTGCAACTCACGCAGACGATCTACCATTAATGCAGTCCGCGATTTCGCCATAATATTCTCCTCATGAAGTGCCAAATAAAGCCAATTCTACACGGTGGAGTGTTTCCCACAACATACCTCTATTATACTAAACCTAGCGTAATCGGCAAGGCATTAAAAAATTTTTTATGAATGCCTATTTTGTGATTGGGGCAAGGATAAAACGAATCTCATCATAAATATTGGTGAAGCAGAGAATAAATAATTCGCACTTTCCCATATCGCAAAGTTAAATTGATTGAATAATAACTCTGCTAGGCTTAAAATGAATACCGGCACAAATATACATATCCAACCAAATTGCAACCATGACAAGCGAGTCTCTTTCACATTAAATACCGTATATAACCCGATTAAGCCACATAAAATGATAGCTAAAATCATGACAACTGGATTGATAAAGGGCTTAGGTGAGGTCACTAAATGTAGAGGTGAGTATATACCATCTGTCCATAACCAAAAAACAGCGTGCAATAGGATGGCTGTTAATGTTGATAAAAATCCAAATAAAATGCCTTGTTTGCGATGATAAATGCCGATAAAAACCGCCAATAACATGCCCACATATAAAAAGTTAATTCGAGATGTGACGAGCATCCCAACAAATATCGCTAC
>JALONZ010000322.1 GCA_025454675.1 Anaerolineae bacterium
CGGATATAATCCCCTGTTGGGTCGAATTTGACCGATTGTAACATCGGATTGAACACACGGAAAAACGGTTGGGCATCTGTGCCTGTGCCTGCTGACCATTGCCACCCGCCGTTATTGGCGGCAGTATCGCCATCTATCAGGTGTTGCATAAAAAATTGTTCACCTAAGCGCCAGTCTATGAGCAAATCTTTGGTCAAAAAACTGGCGACAATCATCCGCGCCCGATTATGAATCCAGCCTGTCCCCACCAATTGACGCATGGCGGCATCCACTACAGGATAGCCTGTTTTGCCTTCACACCAACGCTTGAAGGCTTCTGGGTTGCTTTCCCAGACCATCGCATCGAATTTGGAGTTAAAATTGCGTGTTTTGACATGCGGAAAATGCCATAAAATGTGCGTATAAAACTCGTGCCAAACCACTTCATCCACAAATTTGGTCACGGAATCTTGTGCCTCTTTGCTGGTGGCGGTTTCATGTGCGATGCGTGCCGACCAATAAATTTCACGCAAAGAAATCAATCCAAAGCGGATATAGGGGGACAAAAAGCTGGTTTGGGTGAGGGGATGCTCATTTGCGTTGCCCAACATATCGCGTTTTTGAGCATAGGCATAGACATCACGGCGCATAAAATTAGCGAGGCGGTCAGATGCCTCTTGCGCGGTGGCAATCGGGATTTTTACGCCATGTGGTTTTATGGGCGGAAATTCGGCTTTGGGTAGGTGACTGATATTAAAAAATCTTTCTGGTGATAAGGATATAGCCACCTGATTGATTTTTTCAATCGTGCGCCATTTATTGCGGAACGGCGTATAAACGGTGTATGGTGTATTATCCTCTTTCAGGACGGCATGAGGGGGTACAAGCACACGGTCATGCACGGCTTCAATGCGAATATTCAGCGATTTTGTGATGGCTTCATCGCGTTTACGGGCATAGGGTGTGTAATCTATCGCATAGAATAGGGCGGTTGCGCCTGTTTTTTGAATCATATCGGCTAAAACATCGGCTGGGTTGCCGTGTGCGAGGTGTAAATCACCACCAACCGCACGCAACTCATCCCTCAACGATGCGAGCGCATTGAGCATAAATTCCAGTCGGGCAGGGCTGGCGCGTTTGCTATCCAAAATGGCGGGGTCAAAGATGAATAATGGGATGATGGGCTGACCTGTACTCAACGCATTGAATAATGGCAAATGGTCAACCAATCGCAAATCACGCCGAAACCACACAATCACAGGGGCAGGTGTCATGATTTTGCTCCTTGTTTGATGAATTGTGAGCGAGTTTGACGGATAGGCATCACGCGCTGAACATCATCTGCCACACGCATCGCACCCAAACTTACCCCCGCCGTAGATTGACCGGGGAAAATCGAATCGCCTACCAGCCGAATATTGGGGATGCCTGTGCGTGGGCTACGCGCTTTGAATAACGATGTTTGGGGAAATCCGCCGACCATGCCCATGTGCCTATCGGTATAAAATTGATAGGTGAGGGGTGTTCCCTGCAAATTGAGGGTAATATGCTCCCGAAAATGGGGTATTCGTTTCTCGACTTGTGCTAAAATTTTTTGGTTATACACCTCTTTTTGGGCGTAATATGCCGATTCATCTGTTTTATACAAATCCCACCATTGACTGATATTGGTATGAGTGGTGATGGTCATGGCGCGTTGACCTGCGGGTGCGCGGGATGTATCCCATGTGGGCGAGAGTGACATAAAAATGCTTTTCGTTTCACCCAGTGGACTGGTCATATCGGTGATGAGTTGGTGATGGTCGGGGAATCCAGCGGGGATGACGGACTCATCTACACCTAAATGCAATACGAATGCACCCCAACCGAATTTTCGGCGTGCCGATTCGCGTTTTAACCCGCGTGATGAATTTTCACCGAGCAGATTATTCAAATCCCAAGGGGTGGTGTTGGCGATGACGAAATCCGCCTCAAAAAAGGTTTGTTCTTTGCCTTTGCGCCCTTTTTGTGTCCATACACCTGTCGCACGCCCATTTTTCATCTCAATTTGAGTGGCGCGGGTTTTATAGTGGATTGTTCCGCCGAGTGATTGCAATTTTTCAATCAGCGTATCCGCCACCCCTCCGATGCCTGTTTCGATGTGATACACACCTTGACGGGCTAAATCTAATGCGGTTGCGCCATATAACGCATTCACATGCTTGGTCGTGGTTTGGGCAGAGATGAGCAATTGCGCGTCTAAAAAGCGCACAAACGCCTCATCTTTATGGAGATTGTGCCAGCGCAACCAATCGTAAACGGTGCTGAAGGCGAAAGGGATGATTTGCAAATCACGCGGAAAATTTTTGAGTCCCACTTTTGCCAATTGTATCACTTCGGCGATGCTACGCGGGGGAAAGGGGAGTCCTTGTGCGGATAACGACCACGCGATGGATGCAATGCGTGTTTGTTGCTCCCAGAATTTGGCGGTATGGGGGAATTTTGCCAAAACATCGGCATTATCCGATGTAAGCGCAACTGACCTATCGGGTAAATGTGTTACCCATGCGGGGTCATGCGGACGCACACGCCAATTGAGATTCAGTTTATCCCCGACCAGCGCGTGCGGTCCATTGGGCTGAAATCCGCCCACCACTGTCGCACCTGATTCAAATCGAAATCCTTTATGGACGAATGTGCTGGCACATCCGCCTGCATAGGATTGTGCTTCTAACACCGTAACATCATAACCTGCTTGTTGAAGCAATGCCGCGCTTGTTAATCCGCCGATACCTGCACCAATGATGATGATTTTCTGTGACATAGACAACTTTCAGAATTTTCTGAACAATAGATATGCTTTCATCATAATGTGAAAAAATGAGCAATAGGTGAAATTTTACCCAAAAATTCATCTATATTTGATGATTTTTGGGGTTGTAGGGGCTTGCCATGGCAAGCCCCTACTTTTTATTCAATGCGCGTTTAGTTTGCATGTGCCGATAAAAAAATAAGAAGCGCAACGGGATGCCATCGAACATCAAACGGGTGAAAATGCCTTGAATCCCGCTTTTATGCCCCAATGTAACCCTATCCGTGAGGGCGATGCCACCCTCCACAGTTTCAAAGATGTGTTCGTGTCGCCAATAGCCCATGGGACCCGCCACCATCAAATCGGCGAATGAGGTGGGGATGGGACCCGCTTCATGACGGGCGTGCCACCGAATGGGGATAATGGCAAACCAGAGTGTAAATTTCAAATCGCCTTCGGTGAGGGATTTTATCCATTCGCTATTAATCTGCACGAATAGGGGTGGGGGTGTGAGTTTGGGCAGGGCTTTGGGGGATGAATGAAAGGCTAACATCTCATCCATTGTGGTTTTTATCACACTGCGTTTTTCGTAGATATGTGTTTTGACAGGGGGTAAATCCATAATAATTCCTTTACATTTAGACTCGTCTGTGTTCAAATTATGCGTGTCCAATCTAAAAAAACAGTTCATCAATTGATGAATAGTTGATAAGTGTAGGGAAAATGATAAAAGACCAAGTTGCACACCCTACCACACAATCCACGACAATTTTTCGCGTGGATGTGTGGCATAATACGTTTCATCGTCAAGCCTTGCCAGATAGTGGCAACCATGTTATCGCATCCCGATTATTTTTCTTAGGAGGGGATTTAAGCGAGTCGCAGATTCACACCCTTTGTCGTGAACTCCTCGCCGACCCTGTTACTGAATCCTACGCGATTAATGCCCCGTACCACCTTCCCAACACCACACACAGCCTCGATATTACTTACCAAGCAGGTGTCACCGACCCCGCCGCCGAGAGTTTGTTGCGTGCGGCGAATACGCTGGGTATATCTGGTTTAGACCGTGTGGCGACAGGGGCGCGTTTCGTCTTTGTGGATGAATTTGATGAGGTAAGCCTGCACCAATTGGCAAAAACACATTTTTCTAATCCGCTCATTCAACGCTATGCCATAGATACACCCATCACCGCGCCATTTGTGCCATATCAATTGGCTGATGACACCGTAGAAATTGTCGCGCTCAAAGATACCGATGATGCGACGTTGATGAGCATCAGCACAGAACG
>JALONZ010000323.1 GCA_025454675.1 Anaerolineae bacterium
CAGCATGGGCAGGTACGCCGTCCGTACCGCGAGGTTGGTCATGCCCCTGAACGATTCCCAATCCGGGCGCATCATCACCACCCTTGAAATCGCCATAAAATGCGATTCTAGGCGGTCTAATAATGCCAAACTGCTATTCAAATCCGATTGCATCTCCACATTAAACACCCGCGCGTCTTTATCGGGGATGGTCAGAAAGCCGTCAATGCGCGTCTCTTGAACATCCTTCGCAGAAAAGCCCGTGCCGACAGTGGTGGGGTAGGCATGATAACGCAAAATGCTTTTAATATCACTCGCCACCTTGTTGATATGCAAATTGAGACCCACCAAATCGCCCAATTCATCGCGCCCATAATGATGATTGATGGCGGGCAAATGCCCCCAACTGATGACGGGCGGGTAGGGCAGGCGGGCTTCTGTCACCAATTGCCAATCGCTGAATGCCGATGTCCCGCGCCGTTTTTGCACCTGATTTTGGGCGTAATCGCGCACAATCCACTCCGCGCCTTCCTTATATACATCTTGCCGATAGCGTCCGTCCGCGCCTTCCCACCGAATTTCATAGGCGACCACTGTTTGCCAATCATCGGCACGCCACCAGATAATCACATTGGCGGGGTTGAGTGGCACAATGCGCGGGAAGGGTGCATCGGGGATGACCCGCGCGAACACATGCCCACTGAGTGCGCCATTCAGCGCCATCTGATGCACCGCGCTCGCCCCGCCGTTGCGCTCCCAGCACTGGCGCAACCATGTTTCGCGCTCACTGCGATAGGCATCATCGCCATCCAGTTCAAAATTGGGCATGTGTGGCAATAAAAACGCGACCGTTTGGTCAATCACTTGCTTACATAAATTGAGGGTGATGTTGTCGCGCATATCGGTGAGCTGGCTGGGATGCTCGCCGTCATAATACGCCCGATGTTTGCTGATGCGCGTGCGCCGTTGGAACAATTCATCATCGGCGAGTGCGCGTAGGGCTTTGTTGGTGGGGTCATAATTTGTTATTGCTGGCATAGCTGATTTCTCCTTATGGATAGATATGGATGAAAACGAAAAATAAAAAACTTGTAAATTTTAATGTAATTAAACACCTTATGCGGTATGATGGTAGACGTAATTGAAAACAATTTTGTTGTCACTATTATTTGGAGAAAAAAATGCGTTCACGTTTATTAGCACTGTGTATCATCGTGTGTGCCACATTTGGCATTTTGTCGGCGGTATCTGCCGCGCCTGTTGTTGGATTGGGGAATTTAACCGATTCTGGCGAGGGGTCATTTGCCCAGATTACTGACAACACGCACTCTGCCATTATTTTTCTGACAAAATCTGATACCAGAACCATCACAGATTTTAAGATGCGTTACATCCTCCCCGAAGCCACGCCCAACATCAACATTACTGTCGCGTTATATCTCTCCGATAGCGCCAATACACGCGGGGCATTCGTGGGTACAATTGGCATAAATAACTACACCAGCCTTCTTCTCACAACAGAGACGACCATTTTTACACCTGCCACCACCATCACACTGACACCCAACACCTATTATTGGTTAGAAATACGGGGCGATGCCGATTTTGATTTCTCATGGATGTCGCGCAATCCACGTATTGCCCCCAGTGGGCTGTTCACCTATATCGAAACCATGCGAACACTTAATGGCGGGGCAACTTGGACAGTGGGTAGTAACCCACCATTCTCCTTTGAATTAGCCGTTGAGGTTGATACGCCTGTTGTGCCAGTCGTACCCGTTGTGCCAGTTATTTCTGTGCCACTATCCCCCGATACAACCGCGCTCGGTTGCACCCTCACCAGTGATGTCGCTATGACTGGCGCACCCGATAACACCTATTGCCGTCTGCTGATGAAAAACGGCGGTGTGGTGAATTATGCAGGTGCTGTTCCGCAAAACCTGATTAACTTGGGCGTGATTTTGGCGGTGGATGTGTATCGTTTGCAAGGTGGGCAATCTCTCACCGATTTTGGCGGATATAACCGCATTTGTTTGGCAGGGCAGGGGCGCTTATTCTATCTGGATGCGCGGACATCGCCCCGTGTTCAAACCGAATTGGCGACTGAAATCGTGGACGGTTTCACCTGTGGTTGGATACCCGCCGTTGGGACGGTGGTCTTGACGAATTAGGTGACATATTCCCCTATTGCACGGATGATGAGGGCATTGCCTCGCCCCGTATAGGCATTGCCTCGTCCCGTTGATAACGATTCATAATTTTTTGTGGCGGGACGACCCAGTGGGTCGCCCCTACACAACAAATAGGTTTGTAGGGGGGGATTAGGGCGGTTTTTGCCCGTATATCCCCCGCGCCCGCCGTCCAAACCGAAATTTATATTTCACCCCCAAAAAACATAAAACCCATCCCCCGAATGTCGGATTTCCGACAGAAAAACCAATCGGAATAGCGCATAATAAATAACATGAGTTATGGATAACGAAAAATCTCTTAAAAACATCCCCCATCCCCAGCCCTTCCCCCATAAAATAGGGGAAGGGAGTAAAAATTCCCCCTCAGCCATGCAATGGGGAGGGGGTTAGGGGGTGGGGATAAATGCAAACAGCCTTAACCATAATTCACATTAAATATCAAATGATATGTCCATTTCTGAAAAGTGTAAAAATTTTTTATCACCACGATAAAATTTACGCTTTTCAGATATGATAGATATAGGCGTTACATACTTGCTTATGAGGAGAAAATTTATGCGTGTTCGGTTGTTATTCGCTTGTTTAGTCACCTGTTTTAGCGTATTTGTATCGGCGTTACCGTCCCAACCTGCCCAAGCGGTAGCACGGACGGGGTTTATATCTTCAGGCGTAACCAGTACGAGTTATGACTTGACTGTTCATCAGCTTGGATTCACATTTTTAACCAATTCCACCATAGACGAATTGGTGAGTGTCACGATTCGTCTGCTTGGGAGTTCGCCTGTCACCCTGAGTTTATATAACAGTGATATGAGTGGCAATCGTGGCTCATTCATCGCCGATATTGCCACCGTCACATTATTTGGCGCGGAACAAGATTATGTCTTTGTGCCAAGCACGCAGATATTGTTGCAACCCAACAGTTATTATTGGATTCAAACAAGCGCCGCGACAGGCGCATTTGGACTGAATAATTCGATGACATCCGATTATTATACATTTGGTTCAACGCAATTGTATGTTGTCAGTTCTGGCACATGGACTCCTATTCCCACTTTTAGCCGTTCCTCGATACAGATAGATACCCTCGATACGTTATCGGCATCGGTTGCGTGTGTGGCGGATGATATTGTGGTGACAATCAGCGGTGACGGCAATTTTGAAGTTCGGGATGATGGCGCGTTGTTGATGAATAACGCCACCACAGGCGCAAATACCATCACGGGACCGCGCACCACCACCAATATGATGATTACCGAATTGCGCGGAGACGGTCAAAGCCTGAATATTGGCGGGATTACTTGCCCTGGTGGTGCGACCACCCCGCCAACCATGCCAGTCGCGCCAGCCGTGACGGTGTTAGGCTGTGCGTTAGATACCGCCGATGGCATCGAGATTGCGAATGCACCCGATAACACCTATTGCCGTGTGTTGATGAAAGACGGTGCGGTGGCGGGTTATAGTGGGGCTGTTCCGCGCGGATTGATTGACTTGGGTGTGATTTTGGCGGTGGATGTGTATCGGCTGGAAGGCGGACGGAGCATCACCACCTTCCCGAATTATACGCAAGTGTGTTTGGCAGGGCAGGGGCGCTTATTCTATCTGGATGCGCGGACATCGCCCCGTGTTCAAACCGAATTGGCGACTGAAATCGTGGACGGGTTCACCTGTGGTTGGATACCCGCCGTTGGGACGGTGATTTTGACGAATTAGGTGACATGCGCCCCTATCCCCGCGCCGTATGCCTAACCTCACCCCTAAATCCCCTCTCCCCAACGGCTTATCGTTACCCATAAGTCACGGGATACCTTTTTTTACGCTGGGCGTTAAAACATCGTAGGGACACGATTCTTCGTGTCCGCAACGGACGGCAAGA
>JALONZ010000324.1 GCA_025454675.1 Anaerolineae bacterium
ACACATCATTTGTAGCAAATGCACAGATTTTCGTTGTTCAAAATGATATTAGCCAAGGTCTTGAGTTAAATGTTTTCACTATTATTCAACAAATGGATTTTGGGCAAATTGCAGTCGCATTTGTAATAACAGTCTTAGTTTCAGGATCTACATTGGTGCTTTCATTTCTTATCAATGAACAAAAACCTTGATTGCTCCCCTACCTAAGTCATATCTCCAAAACGGCTTGTCATAAGCTATAAGTTCATTAAGGGGATAAATATAGGTGGATAAATATTTTTCATCCACCTAATATCATTTTATTTTGGTGCTGGCATGTCGGGAATGGCTCTGGTGAACACCCCTGCTGGTACTTCTTGGGGGGTGTCTGCCCCACCATCTGGCACGGGGTCAATGAGCATATCTTTGGTGAAAATGGCATCACGGCGGTCGGTGAAGCTCAATTGATGTTCGTGTCCCAATTCAATGGCTTGGGTTGGGCAAGCATCTTCGCAATAGCCACAGAAAATACAACGGAGCATATTGATTTCGTAGGTCTTGGCATACCGTTCACCGGGGCTAAAGCGTTGTTCATCATTATTTTCGCTGGCTTCCACCCAAATGGCATCGGCGGGGCAAGCGGCGGCACATAACGCGCACCCGATACATTTTTCCAAGCCATTTTCATAACGGCGCAGGTGATGCCGTCCCTTAAAACGCGCTTGAAATGGGCGCACCTGTTCGGGGTATTGCAAGGTGACAGGTTCTTCTAATAAATATTTGAAGGTGGTGGCAAATCCACGAATAATGTTCATATTCTTTCAATCCATCCTCGTCCTAAAATCTCTGACCTACAGCATTAGCCCCTCCCCCTAACCCCCTCCCCATTGCATGGGGGATGTGACCTACTCCCTTAAGTGGGGGAAAGGTTGGGGATGGGGCGCTTTTGTTGTTAAAACGCGATACACCGCGTCCACAATTATGGCAATATCTCGCTAATCCCCACTACCAGATGGCAAGGCGTTTTCGGGTTTGGGGTCTTCTGGTGCTAAATTGGCAAGTGGTCTGATAACCTTCACCAAGCCACGATTAAAACGCACACGGCTATTGAACAGATTCACCCGTTTTCCACCTGTAATAACGGTTAGGATGACCGATAAGAAGGCGAATGGTGGCACAAGCAAAAACCACAAGGTTAAATCCATCATGATTTTAATCAGGGGCCACAGGGCGAAAATGGGGGCAAGCAAGATGCCAACGGTGTTCAATGCTAAACTAATGACGGGGTTGCCCGCACCTGTAATCACAGGGTCATTTTCAACATCTACTGTGGCAGGGTCATCACGATTCGGTCTGCCCAAGAAGAAGACTGAACCCGCCAACACCGCCACGAACATGAATCCAGACACGATTAAATAAGCCGTGGGTCCCAGTTCTTCACCGATGACCACTGCCACTGCCGACCATACCACCGACAGCAATGCCAACGGGAGCATGACTTTCCAGCCGAAATTCATCAGGCGGTCATAACGGATGCGTGGCAATGTGGCACGAATCCACACGAAACCCGCCAAGAACAACACCACTTTGCCCAAAATGACGGCAACACCCAAAATGGGGAAGTTATCCACCAAGCCAAAACCATCATGATACCCGCCAAAGAACAACGAGATAGCAATCAAACTCACGGCAATCATGCCCAAATATTCTGCCATCATGAACAAGGCGAATTTCATCCCGCTATACTCGGTCATATAGCCTGCGGTCAGTTCTTGTTCCGCTTCGGGAAGGTCAAATGGGGCGCGGTTGACCTCGGCGATGAGGGCAATCATCAACACCACTGCCGCCAATGGATTTTGGAATACCAGCCAATTGAGGAATAACCCACTTTGAGCATCCACAATCGTACCAATCGCCATTGTGCCAACAATCAACACAGGCACGGCAATCGTTAAGCCCATGCTCAATTCATAACTCACCATTTGCGCCGAAGCACGCATCGCGCCGAGCATGGAATATTTGTTATTACTCGCCCACCCTGCCAACACCACACCATACGTCCCGATGCTGGTGATGGCTAACAACCACAGAACACCTACGCCAGGGTCAGCTAATCCCAATGGCACACGATACCAATTGCCATCAAACCACGGGATGACGATGGGCGGTCCCAACGGAATCACTGCCAAAACAATGAGGGTTGGCGTGGCTTTAAGGATAGGCGCAAGGCGATACACCCATTTATCTGCACCAGCAGGCAAAATATTTTCTTTGAAGATGAGTTTGATGCCATCCGCCAACGGTTGCAACAAACCAAACGGTCCCACCCGATTGGGTCCAATCCGATTTTGAAACCAAGAGACCAATTTACGTTCCAATAGCGTGGTATAGGCGAAGCCTGTCAACACAACAATCACCAAAATCAGCGAATAGATAATCGGATGCAGGAATGAACAGCCATCCGAATTGCGACATTCAATGATATTGGCGGGGACACGGGTTGATGGTTCAAATACGAATCCCAACAAACTCCCCAAAATGCCCGCGAATGTTTCCCAATGCGCCAAAAAGACCAACGCGCCAAAATTCAGCACCGAGAAACCAATGAGGAATAATGGCAGGGGTATGCCGATGATTTTTGGTGTGCCGGTGTCTTCGACCGGTTTATGATTCGATAAAAAGCCTTGTGCCACACACAAAGCCGCACCAAGCGCCACCATCGCAAAGCCCCAACTCATTTTCTGTATGGATTCAAACCCGTTGGTGAGGGTGAATAGCACATAATATGCCAATATCACCAATCCCGTTACCATAATGAGCCGAGAATTACGCTTGGCGACACGTCTGTCGAATAACATTTGAGTGGACAGGCTTAATGCAACTAAAATCGCAATAGGGACAATCCACATCAACCCACTCAGATTATCAATGCCGCGTGGGGGGCGAATATCGTGCAAATAGCTAATACCCGCGTAAGGTATCACCCAAAACATGAATGAGAACGCAGTAAACATCAACAACGCAAACAAAATCGGGTAATTCATCGAATAATACAGCAGGCGCAAGGGCAAAATGAGCAATGTCAAAAGCGCACGCAAAGTTGCCGTTAGGAGGTTAGAAATCACTTCTCCTAACGGTTTTCCGGATGGGGCGGTTGTCGTTTGTGCCATAAATTTAATCCTTCAAATAAAGTACATCGTGCTTATCCGTTTGTAGGGGCTTGCCATGGCAAGCCCCCACGATGATATGTTGGTTATTTTACCTTGTTAATCTCGCCAACGGTGATGTGCATGGGCGTGGCTTCGTTGGTCAGATGACGGGGCAGAACGATGCTCCCTTGTGGTGCGCCACCATTGACATGCGCTTTCACCCGCACCGCCACACCATCGGCTTTGATTTCCACCACATCGCCTTGTGCGATGCCCATTTTTTCGGCATCTTTCGCATTCACTTCAACATACGGCGCAAGGACACGCGGGTGCATCATCAGGCTGGGCAAAAAGGTTGTTTGCCGATTATATAGCACAGTGGATGGAATCACAAAGACTTGACCTTTACCCACTTTGGGCAATTGGGGCAATTCAACTGCGAATGCGCTTACCGTTTCGCCCTTATCGGCAGAGGTTGGCAATTGCACCCCCAACCCGCCCTTATTTTGATAGGCAGTCCCGCCATAATACAAATCCACGCCACCCACATCAGGGAATTGGCGTTCCACTTTGGCAAGGTTACGATAGGTAATGCCTTCAAACGCGGGGATATTTTTGGCGATGTCTTGCATCACCGCCGCCGCCGATAATTTGGCGCGTCCTTGACCGAGTGCCTCACCCAAACGGCTGAAAATTTGCCAAGCGGGGAGCGCATCACCCATTGGACCCTGCGCGGTATAGAAGCGTTGCACACGGCGTTCCCCATTGGTGAATGTGCCGTCACGTTCCGCAAAACTTTGGATAGGTAACACGGCTTTAGCTTGTGCCGATACCGCATCGGGGAACAGGTTCAGGCTGATGATGGTTTCCACTTTATCCAACCATGCTTGCGCGGCGGGGTCATCTGCCAAAATTTCGTTGTGCCACAATCAACACTTTAGGCGGATTTTGGGCGATATCGAGGGTCGCTTCGGGGGTGAATCCAAAATAATATGCGCCCATGCCATTGGCACCGGGCAGTGGTGACATCAGCCCGTTATTGGCTTTGCCCATATGCCCACTCTTGATGAGGAAATTAGCACATGCGCCCATCAATGCACGATGACCTGCCAACGATAAGCCTTCCGCACCCGCCACGATGATGAGGTTATTGGCATCCGCTAATTTTTTGGCAATGTCAGCATTCAGGTTATTCATCGCATAAACGGCGTTGCCCGTTTCATAACGCACGGTATCATGCGCGAAATCATCCATGCGCGTATGACGCGCATTCGCAACCACCAAATACGCGCCTCTATCTGCCGCACGTTTGAGGCGTAAGCGCCACATGGGGACTTCTTCTTCGAGGTCACTGGCGAT
>JALONZ010000325.1 GCA_025454675.1 Anaerolineae bacterium
CATGGGGTTATACTCGTGACCAACTGTATGTCCAAATTCAGGGACATGCACTTGCCGATGCACAACCCGACATGAGTGGTGGTGCATATCCATTAGTGGTCTTTTCGCATGGCTGGATTGGTTCTCCCGTCATATACGCATGGTTAGTTGAGCATATTGCGTCTTATGGGTTTGTGGTGGTTGCACCTCATCATATTGAATTCCGAGATGAAGCATCGTCAGATATGGGACGTGCGCTTATCGTCCGTCATCGCCCCATGGTGGCGGCACTAGATTATGCTGAGGTATTAACAGCGAGTGATGGTGCATTAGCTGGCATGATTGATATGGAGAAGGTGGCGGTTGCTGGTCACTCTTATGGCGGTTGGACAACACTTGTTATGGCGGGTGCGCGGTTGGATTTAGTTGCTTACGAAGAGGCTTGTCGTTTGGATAGTATTCACAATACCAGTTGCCCAATCCTGAGTGAAGAACAAATGGTAACGATGTTGGCATTAGAAGGATTAGATGTCGCTCCAGATGGACTGTGGCAATCTCGCTTTGACCCACGCATTGATGTGGCAATTTCATTAGCAGGGGATTCGGATACATTTGGTGAGCGTGGGCTGACAGAAATTACAATCCCGATTCTGGTCATGGGTGGTACTGCTGATACAGGTACATACTATGAGAATAGCGTAAGGACTTATAATTCTATCTCAAGTACCCAAAAAATTCTGGCAGGGTTTGAAAATGCCGAACACTTTATTTGGGCACCCGAGACAAAAAATGTCCTTGTGTATGACCCATCAACCTACTACGCCTTTTCTGACCCTGTATGGGATATGTCTCGCGCCCATGATTTGAATGCTCATCTGATAGTGGCGTTTTTGTTCAGCACTCTGCTGGGTGATGCAGAAGCCACTGCCATGCTCGCGCCTGATGCCGTGAATTTTGTCGGTGTGACCTACGAAGCAGAAGGATTTTAATCAATAAGCCCCTATGTGTGGTATAGAAAAAGGATGGAATTGGATTTGAGACAGTTTATCGAGATTTATAATAGAAGTAGGTAAACGTGATGGGTTTGTTTTACCTTAAAATGTGCCTTGTTGTACTTTATGACAACACATTGCATCTACGATGACATACACAACAACAAGCCTATCATCATTAGCGAGAGGAGTTCAATAAATACTCCTCTTTTTGATTGTCTCTGTTTTTGATGAGCTAATCCTCATCAGCTTGCAAATCTTGGATAATCGTTTCGACTTGTTTTTGCAGGGGTAGCAAATCGTGTTCAACAATTTGCCAAACCCGTTCCATATTCATGCCCCAATAGGCGTGAATTGAGGTGTTACGAAAGGCGATAATTTGCGCCCAAGCGATATTTTTATAACGGGTGCGAATTTCATCCGATAAATTTCGGACAGCTTCGCCGATAACATCCAAACTGCGTAACATCGCTTCTTGAATCAAGCGTGAGTTCATGAATGTCTCTTTGCCATCGCCGGTGAAGGATTGAATGAGTTTAATCCGCTCCAAAATATCCAACAAGGATAAGCGTTCATCACGTTTCATAGGGGTATTGCTTCCCGTAAAACACGGTCACGGATGAGCGGATTGAGTTCTTCGGGTGTGGTAATATCCACGGGATAACCTATTGCCTCTTCCAATGCGACCACCAGCGCCATACCGCCCCAAGCGGATAAGCGTGACCAATCTTGGTCTATCAATAAATCAATATCACTCAATTCGTGGCTATCCCCATGTAACAGGCTACCAAAAACACGCACATTTGATGCCCCATGTTCGTGGGCAATGCGAATAATCTCATCGCGCAACTGGCGTAACTCGGCTAGGGTGGGCTTGGTTAAAATAGGGTTCATATATCTCATCCTCATCATGTGATATATTTTATTATAATGCCAATTTGCCATTCTCATCCCACACGATTATGATAGAAGCACTGAAAGGCAAGGAGAAAAAAGTTTATGACCCCAAATAATGCCCAAAAGGGACGCGCCAGTTTATCCGCATGGGAAAACGGCAAGCCCACCAATTTTTTTACGGCTGATAAAAATTTACAATCGGTTTTGCGTCATCACTTAGGCGAGACAGAATATAACCAACTGGAATATGGATTATCGCGGTTTGGTGGGGAATGTGCCACCATCATTGACCCCGCCGTCAAAATTGAAGACCGCATTGGCAATCATCCCCGTTTGTATCGGTATAATGGCATCGGTGAACGGGTAGAAGGCATCGAATTTCATCCCAATCATGACCTTGTTGGACGGCTCATCTGGAAAAGTGGCATCATGGCGATGCAATCCCGCGTAGGGAATACCGTGCATCAAATGGCGCTATTTTATCTGCTTAATCACACGGCGGATGGTCATTCATGCGGATTAGCTTGCACCAGTGGACTCATCCGCGCATTGCAAACAGCAGGGAACGATGAGGTTCAAGAAAAATTTTTGCCATCACTCCTCGACCCGAATTATGAGACGATGCAACATGGGGCGCAATTCCTGACCGAAGTGCAAGGCGGCAGTGATGTGGGCGCGAATGCCGTCCAAGCGCATCGGCATGAGGATGGGACATGGCGTGTGACGGGTGAAAAATGGTTTTGTTCCAATATCAATGCACATCAATTTTTGGTGATGGCGCGTCCTGTCAATGCGCCGCCTGGCACAAAAGGACTCGGATTATTCCTCATCCCGCGCACATTAGATGATGGGGCGACCAATGGATTTTATTTACGCCGATTGAAAGATAAACTGGGAACACGGGTTTTAGCCAGCGCAGAAGTTGATTTTATAGATGCGGTGGCGTATCCGGTCGGGGCGCTGGAAAATGGGTTCAAAATCGCGGTGGAGCAGGTGTTGAATACCTCACGCTTGATGAATGCGGTGGCGTGTGCGGGATTTATTCGCCGTGCGTATATCGAAGCCGCCAGTTATGCCTGTGAACGCAGTGCATTCGGCAAGACCATTGCCCATTACCCATTGGTACAAGAGGCTGTCGTGGATATTTTGGCAGAAAGTTATGCCTCTCTCGCATCCAGCTTTGCGCTGGCATCGTTATTAGATGTGATTGAAACGGGTGTTGGCGATGAAAATGATGAGGCGGTGTATCGGGTATTCGTGAATATCAACAAATATATCACCAGTGTGCAAGGGAGCGAAGCCATTCACCGCGCCATTGAGGTATTTGGTGGGAATGGTGCAATTGAATCATTCAGCATCCTCCCGCGTTTGTATCGGGATATGGTGGTGCTGGAAAGTTGGGAAGGGGCGCATAATGTATTGTGCCTACAAGTTTTGCGTGATTTTGGGCGGTATAATTTGCATGAGCCATTTTTAAATTATCTACATACCCATTTGGCGACTGCCCGTGATGACCGTTTTAAGGCGGATGTGGAAGCCGTAGAAGCGAGTATCGCGCGGTTTATAGCGATGTTGGGCAAAATTGGGGCGGGGGATGAAGCCTATCAAAATGCCCATTCGCGCCGATTGATTCACCTATTGGCACAAATCGCGCAGGCGGTGATGTTGCTAGTAGAAGCCCAACGCGAAATTGAACACGCTCATAAGACGATTAAAGCCGATGTGACGACTTATTTTATCAATAAATATTTGCGTCCCAATTATGACCCGATGACGGATGAAACGTATTTGCCCCGTCTGGAAAAATTGATGATGGCATATTAACACACTGCATCAGGGTGCGATTTGGCAGGGCGCACAAACCAACGCCGTAAGCGTTTTTCGACCGCAGTTGGCATGATATTTTTGAGCAACCACTTGGCTATCCCGCGTAACACATACGTGGGATAGCGTTTTAATCCCTTAAAATCATCGCGCAACGCTTTGAATTGCCCATTTCGCACATGCAACACCATATTATCCAGCATGGCTTCCACCCATTGATGGTGCATGGTGCTGGGCAGGTCATGATAACCGTATTTTGCGAGCATGGTCTGGATTTCGAGTAGGCGTTTATAACCGCCACTGCGCGATTTGGTCTCCTGAAAAATTTTGACAATCACTTT
>JALONZ010000326.1 GCA_025454675.1 Anaerolineae bacterium
ATCCACACCATCAATCAACACCTGACCACCCGTCACATCATAAAAACGGGGAATCATGTTGATGATGGTTGTTTTGCCCGCGCCTGTTGGACCGACAATCGCCACCATTTCACCCTTTTTCACATCAAAATTGATGCCCCGCAACACTTTTTCGCCCTTCACATATTCGGCTTCGACATCATTAAACGTCACTTCACCGACAATGGCGGGCATTTGTTTGGCATTCGGACGGTCTTCGACTTCAATCACCTCATCCATCAAATTAAAAATACGTTCCCCACCTGCGATACCGCTTTGGACATTCGTCCACAACACGGCAATTTGTGAAATCGGTTGATTAATCCGTTGGATATAGGCGATGAAGGCAAAAATTGTGCCGATGGTGATAACCGATGTCCCCGCGAGGAGGGGTTGGTTATTGAGCGCGGAAAATCCGCCGACCAACACCACAATCCCCAACGCGACATAACTAAAGGCTTCGAGGACAGGGTTCAATGCGCTGGTGAATACGGCGGCGCGGACATTGGCGGCGCGGTTGGCTTCGTTGGCTTTTTGGAATTGCGCGATGCTCTCTTGTTCCCGATTGAAGGCTTGCACCTCACGCGCCCCAGAAATACTCTCTTGCAAATCAGCGTTCACCTGACCAATTTCTTTACGGGCAATCCGAAACGCTTTGCGGGCTTGATTAGAAAAATAACGGGTGACGAACAACATCAACGGGGCAACCGACAAACTGATGAGCGCATACACAAAATTCTGTGTCACCATTGCCACGCTAATCCAAAAAATAATCATCAATCCCTGAAACACATTCAGCAAGGCAAAGTTGAACATCTGCTGGAGCGTATCCATATCATTGGTGAGTCGGCTCATAATTTCGCCCGCTTCATTGCGCGAATAATAGCCGATGGACAAGTTGTGAATATGCCCAAAGACATCGGTACGCATATCCCGTAACGCGCCCTGCCCCGCCAAACGCATGGTATAAAAGCTGAACCCTGTGAATAAGGCACTAATGACGAATGTGGCGGCAATTGTCAATGCCAACCCCAACAAACCGTTTATTTTGGCTTCATTGGTGGTCAATTGGCTAATATCGGTATACCAGCACTCGGTTGTTGGGACACCCGTCCCGCCCATTTGTACGGTTGGCGTGCTAATCAGGTAACAATCTGCCGCTTGCCCAATCAATTCGGGATACAAAATGTTGCAATACACCACCACCAACGTAAAAAACAACACACCCAGCAAATTGAGCCAATACGGGCGAAAATAGGTGCTAAAGCGACGGATTGTCCCAAACACATTTTTTGCTTTGCGTGTCTCTTGGTCAAAAAGACGACGTTGATCCATGAACATAAAATTACACAGCCTCCATAACAGGTTGGGAATCATCCACCAATTGCGATGCAAAAATTTCGGCGTAGATGGGGCTATCTTCAATCAATTCGGCATGTGTCCCCATCGCCACAATCACACCTTTATCCAGCACGATGATTTGGTCGGCATTGCGTGCGGTCGAAATCCGTTGTGCAATCACAAAACTGGTGCGGTCGCGCATCAGGTTATCCAACGCGGCTTGAATTTTGCGTTCTGTCGTAAAATCTACCGCGCTAGTGGAATCATCCAATATCAACAATTTTGGACTTAATAGCAAAGCACGGGCGATGGCGATACGTTGTTTTTGACCACCCGAAAGGGTCGCGCCACGTTCCCCCACAGCCGTATTATAGCCATCGGGAAATTCCATGATGAAATCGTGGGCGGCGGCGGCTTTGGCGGCATTCATCACCGCTTCATCGCTGGCATCGGGGCGACCAAAGGCGATATTATCGCGGATTGTGCCACTAAACAGATTGGTCTCTTGCAAGACAATCCCAATTTGAGAGCGCAAACTATCCAATTGCACATCGCGCACATCGTGACCATCAATTAATACAGCGCCTTCGCTGGCATCATAAAAACGCGGAATCAGGTTAATGATGGTGGTCTTACCACTGCCTGTAGCGCCCAATAAGGCGATTGTTTGCCCTTTTTTGGCGGTAAAACTGACTTTACTCAATACAGGGGCTGTAGAATTAAAATAACGGAATGTGACATCCCGAAATTCGACTTCGCCTTGTATGGGTGGTAGCGCGATTGCATTCGGCTTATCCGTAATTTCGCTTTTGGTATCCACAATTTCAAAAATACGTTCTGCGGATGCGTCTGCTTGTGCCATCAACGAGACAATCATGCCCAATTGCCCCAACGGGAAGAAGATATACACCAGATACAAATTGAATTTTTGATATTCGCCAATCATCAGCGAGCCATTGATGATTTGTGACCCGGCAAAATATAAAATCACGGCTTGCCCAATTTGCCCCACAAAGAAAATCATGGGGAATAAAAATGAGAATGCCCGCGCAATTTTGAGCCAGTGAATATATAAATCCATATTGGCATCATCAAAGCGTTTTTGTTCGCGTTCTTGGCGCACAAAGGCTTTTACCACCCGAATCCCCGCCACATTTTCTTGTAAAACGGTGTTCAGTTTAGAAAGGCGCATTTGCACATCACGGAACAAGGGTTGCGAGATTTTGCCGAATACGGCGAATAAAATCACCGAAAACGGCAAAATGGGGATGATGGCAAGGGTCAGTTGCCAATTGGTCAAAAATAAGATGACCAACGTCACGACCAATAACAAAATGGCTTGGAAGGTGAGCAATAAACCCTGCGCGATGAACAGGCGCACACGCTCCACATCATCAGTAGCACGAATCATCAATTGACCCGTTTGGTTGCGGTCATAATAACTGAACGATAGGCGTTGGATGCGGGTAAAAATATCATTCCGCAAACTATAAGCAATGCCTTGTGCTGTCCATTCCGCCGCATACGATTGAATGAACGCAAAAAGTCCACGAAATACTGCCACAACCAAAATGAGTAACACCGCGCCGATAATCCAAGATGGGGCGTTGGTGTAGGTGGTTTGCAAGGCTTCTTTGGTGGTATTGAGTTGGGTGAGTGCCATCGCCTGAACACCTTCGGGGGCGCTTAACACCCGTTGGGCAATTGCGCCTTGGGTGACAGCATCAATCATCGCCTGAACCAATTGCGGAACAATCAGTTGCGATAGGGTTGCCACCACCAACGCGCCATAGGCGATGAGGGTCATGCGTTTATATTGTCCCAAATAGCCAATAGCACGGCGTAATGCGCTTTTTTCACCTTTTGCCCGTTTTTTACGCGCGGTCATGGGTGGCGCGGAATGAACTGCTTGCATATGAAATTTTCCTCTTTGAGTCCACAAGCCAATAAACGAGAATGTGCATGTTTTAGCCAATTATCCCCTTCGGGCATGGCTGATACCAATTGAAATAGGAGATTGAGCAATTGCTTCATATCCCCCTCCCCTAATACGCTTAACCCAATTAGAAGCGGGTCATCATCCACAATATGAGGCAAACGGGTCGCCAATGTTTTTCCTTCATCCGTGAGTGATAATAAAACGCGCCGTCTATCGTTGGGGTCACGTTGACGAACCAAAAAACCTTTGCGTTCTACCGCGTCTACAGTTGGGACGAGCGTGGATGGGTCTATCGAAAACCGTTTACTCAATTCGCTAATCGTACTCGACCCCTCATGCGATAAAGTGCGTAGCAACCCTGCTTGTAAACTGGTGAGGTCATATCCCTCACGCGCCAGCCACTGTTCTGTCGCAATAATAGAGGCTTTCCACGCGATAGAAAGAAGTACCTTCAATTCTAGGGTGGGGTGTTGTAGTTTTTCATCGGTCATTTGCCCTCCAATAATTGGTATCCCAATGATTTGATTACCAAATAAAACCATACGCCCCTATTTGAATTTTGTCAAGTAATCAAATTATTGTATTATGGGTGCATTTCAGTTTTGGGGCGGACATACGCTTTGCTACCGCCCTTACACAAAAACCTAACTTTTGGGGATGTTGTACTGTTTACGAACATCATCCGCATTTTTGTTTACGAACATCGGACGCACCGTAGCGGCGTG
>JALONZ010000008.1 GCA_025454675.1 Anaerolineae bacterium
TTCATGAGGCGCGCCAGGGACGACTTTATCGGATACAGCGCGTATTTTTGCCAGTTCTTCCATCAGGTTAAAATTGGTGTGTAGCCGTCCTGCGGTGTCAATAATCAAGACATCATAACCACGCGCTTTGGCGGCGGCGGTGGCATCAAACACCAATGCGGCGGGGTCGGCACCCGGTTTGCTGGAGACGACAGGCACACCCACCCGTTCACCCCACATTTTCAGTTGGTCAATGGCGGCGGCGCGGAATGTATCGCCCGCGGCGAGCATAACCTTACGCTGATTGATGGTATGAAGGCGATGTGCCAATTTGCCAATCGAAGTTGTTTTGCCACTGCCATTCACACCCACAACCAGCATAATCGAAAGTTCACGCCCACTAATATTCAGCGTGGGGGGTGTTTTTAGGAGTGATGCCATGACATCGCGCAATTGGGTTTGCAGAACATCATTTTTGGTGATGCCCCGCGATTTGAGTTCTTTGATGATTTTTCCGGTTGTCTCGACACCGACATCGGCTTGGATGAGTATGGCTTCAATATCATCCCATGTATCGCTATCTATCTCGCTATTGCCCAGCATATTGGCAATGCGCCCAAAAAATGATTTGCGTGTTTTTGCCATTCCACGATTAAAAATGCCCAAAATAATCCCTCTTTATCACGGACAGGATATATCCTGTCCCTACAATACAATGGTGCAGGTTGTTTTTACATAGAAAATGCAATTGATTGCACTCTAACATCACATATCTATTATCTATGCTATCATATCCATCCTACAGGGTCAAAACAAGGCGATTAATCGGTTATAATGAAACGCATATATTTGTAACAGCTATTGAGGATGATACGATGACGGATTCGCTCACGCATTTGGATGCGCGTGGACAGGCTCATATGGTGGATGTTGGTGATAAACCCGATTCGGAACGGGTGGCGATTGCAGAGGGGTGGGTCTATATGACCCCCGAAACATTGCACAGCATCCGCGAGGGGAATATGAAAAAAGGGGATGTGTTGAATACAGCGCGATTGGCTGGAATTATGGGCGCAAAACGCACGTCTGACCTGATTCCGTTGTGTCATCCGATACCTTTAACCAAGATTGGTGTTGAACTTGTTATAGATGACGTGCGCCATGCGGTGCATATCCTGGCGACATGTAAAACGATTGGTAAAACGGGTGTTGAAATGGAAGCCTTAACCGCCGTGAGCGTGACCGCACTGACGATTTATGATATGGCAAAAGCCCTAGACCGCACCATGCGAATCAGCGATATCCGGTTACTGGAAAAGCATGGTGGGGTTCATGGCGATTATGTGGCAGAGGATAAATAAATGCAGGTGAATATACTGCTATTTGCGACCCTAAAAGACCGTGCAGGCAAATCACGGCTTGTTTTGGATGTACCCGATAACGCGACCATCCTCACAGTACGAAATGTATTAAGTGAGGCTTATCCAGAGATGGAGGTCAATGTAGAATTAGCCATTGCCGCATTAAATCAAGAATTTGCGGTGGATACAGATGTTGTCCGTGCGGGTGATGAGATTGCATTTTTCCCACCAGTAAGTGGTGGCAATCATCCCCCCGAAATTTTTCGGTTGGCAGATGCCCCAGTGAATCATGATGAGATTGTCGCCAGTATCACCACACCAGACACGGGCGCAGTCTGTTTATTCAGTGGGATGGTGCGCGGAAAAACCGAAAAAGAGGGGCATTTGCCCAACACAATGGCGCTGGAATATGAGGCATATGCGCCGATGGCATTGGCAAAAATGAAACAAGTGGCAGATGAAATTCGTACACGATGGACAGGCGTGATTGGTATTGCCATTGTGCAACGAATTGGGCAATTGCGCGTGGGCGAAAACACGGTGCTGATTGCTTGTTCATCGGCGCATCGGGATGATGGCTGTTTTGAAGCCGCCCGTTATGGTATTGATAGGCTTAAAGAAATTGTGCCTGTGTGGAAAAAAGAAATTGGCGAAGATGGTGCGGTTTGGATTGAAGGGGACTACATGCCAACCGTGCAGGATAAATATACAGCAACTTAACAACAAATGCGCCCCCATCCCCAACCCTTCCCCCACTTCGTAGAGGAAGGGAGTAATACCAAAACCTGTTTTGTTCCCCCTCTCCATATAATGGGAAGGGGGTTAGGGGGTGGGGCTAATACTTACCAATCTTTTTTATTATTTTTTGTAAGAGGGAGTTCATCATCATGACCAGACGAGTCGTTATCACGGGGGTAGGGGCGTTATGTGGGGTTGGCAATACGGCAAATCACGCATGGGATTCAATCAAGAAGGGTATCTCTGGGGCAGATAAAATCACCCGTTATGATGCCAGCAATCATCATGTGCAAATTGCTTGTGAAATTAAAAATTGGAATGCGGGCGATTTTATTTCTGCCAAAGAATTGCGTCGTCATGACCGTTATCAACATTATGCGTTTGCTGTATCCAAAGAGGCACTCGACCAAGCGGGTTGGGATTTGACCACCGAAGAAGAACGCGCCCGCACCAGTGTGGTGGTTGGGTCATCGGTTGGTGGGGTAGAAAGTCACCGCGAAAATGCCATTATTGTGCATGAGACGGGAGACTTGCGTAAAATTAGCCCGTTTGGGATTCCGATGTTTGTCGCCAATGGTGCAAGCAATATGATTAGTATTCATGTTGGCGCTCATGGACCCACACAAACCTTAGTCTCGGCGTGTGCCACAGGTGCGGATTGCATCGGCTATGCGTTTGACCTCATCCGCATGGGGAAAATTGACCGCGCTATCGCAGGATGTAGTGAAGCACCGATTTCGGATTTGGGGATTGGTGGATTTGACCGCATCGGCGCGGCATCGCGTAATAATGATGACCCCAAAGGTGCAATGCGCCCTTTTGCCAAAGACCGCACAGGTTTGGTATTTGGTGAAGGCGCGGGTGTGTTGGTGATGGAAGAATATGAAAGCGCCAAAAAACGCGGGGCGGTGATTTTGGCGGAACTGTGCGGATATGCGGCAACATCGGATGCCTATCATCTGACCGCGCCTGACCCAAATGCACTCGGTGCGGTGCGGGCGATGCGCTTGGCGTTGGAATCGGCGGGGATTAATGCTGACCAAATAGACCATATCAACGCACATGGCACAGCCACCACGCTCAATGACCCGATGGAGACCAAAGCTATGAAGCAAGTTTTTGGGGAACATGCGTATAATATTGCTATCAGTGGCACAAAAAGCATGACCGGGCATGGAATGGGCATGACTGCGGCGCTGGAAGCCGTGTTTTGTGTGATGGCGCTCCGTGACCAAATTGCCCCGCCGACCATCAATTTATATGAAAAAGACCCTGAATGTGACCTTGATTATGTGCCATTGGTGGCGCGTGAAGTGGAAATGACATATGCCATGAGCAATGCTTTTGGGTTTGGTGGGCATAATGCGTCGTTGGTGTTCAAAAAGGCTGAATAATGGATTTAGATGCACTTCAAAGACGCTTGGGTGTGTGGTTTGATGACCAAGCCATGCTCCTGCAAGCCCTCACACACCGTTCTTATAGCAATGATATGGGGGAGGCAATCCCCCATTATGAACGGCTGGAATATTTGGGCGATGCCGTCCTCGATTTTTTGGCGGCGGATTTTGTATATGTCCAATTCCCTGATGTTGCAGAGGGTGAACTCACGCGGTTTAAATCGGCATTGGTCAAAACCGAAGCGTTAGCGCAATTGGCGCAGGTGTATGGTTTGGGCGATTACATCCGCATGAGCAAAGGCGATGAATTGGCGGGTGGGCGCACACGCACCAGTTTGTTATGCGATGTGTTTGAGGCGGTTATAGGCGCAATGTATATCCAAAAAGGGCTGGATGTGGTGAGGCAATTCATCATGCCACTGCTGATTGCGCGTAAAAATGTTATTGTGGATGAAACCGTGAGCAAATCGCCTCGTAGCCGTTTTCAAGAATGGGCAGAAGCCACTTTTGGCATCACCCCGCGTTTTGATGTGGTGAATATCGGCGGTTTGGCACATTCACCCGATTATGAAGTGGCGGTGTATTTGAATGACCAATTCATCACCACAGGGCATGGGCAAAGCAAACGCACTGCCGCGCAGGATGCCGCCCAAAATGCCCTGTTGATGGTGGAACTGAATCACCCTAGTTTAGCCGTAAAACCATCCGCACAGGCAGGTGGTCAGAAGCCCGACGGGGAATAATCAGCCGTTCTGTATCGGGGAAAACAACGGTCACTTCGCTCACTGCGAAAATATCACTTTCCCATGCCCATAAATAATCTAACCGCGCCCGCAAACCCGTGCGGATGAAAGTCACGGTTGTTTCTGGGGTGTCATCTGCCAAGTAATCGGTGAATCCGCTATCGGTCATATTGCGGATAATATCCGAGCTGGGGATGTTGTTGAATGTCCCGCCGATGATGCGCCGACCAATCCCGCCATCTTGGGCGATATGGGTGTTCACGAGCGAAAAAATTTGCAATAGTTGTTCGCGTTGCCCGCGTTCCAAATCGGCTAGGCTTACCAACCCGCCTGTATCGAGTAACGGGTCTAGCCACAGGTTATAAACCGTGATGACATTGGCATCGGGGCGAATTTGCACCCGTTGTAGACCGGTTTGTGTGGCGACACTGTTTTGGAGGGGGTAGCCATCCGCGAATACAATCGGCACTCTGGATAAAACCGCCAAGCCTTGTATACCTTCATTGGTCGGATAGAAACGCACATCCATTTTGAGCCGTCTGGCGAGCCATAAGGCTTGGTCTACACCGAAACTGGTCATGCGCCCCACTTCCACCTCTTGCAACAAGACCACATCCGCCGCGCTAAACTCGATGGTGTTCGCCATGAGCGCGAGGTCGGGATAGAAAAATTCGTTGTATCCGCTATGGATGTTATAGGTGAGTACCAATAATTGGTCGGGGTTCAATTTGGGTTCGATGATGGGCGGACGGGCAAAATAACCTGCGCCCGCGCTCATGCCGATTGTCAGCCCAAGCGCCAAAACCGATAACACAGAATTGCCACCCGCCCATGCAATCCGCCTGCGTGTTTGGACGATAGGTAAGCAGGCAACGAATACCGCGAGGAGCAATAAGCCTAAGCCGAACCCCCGAAAACCGCGCAATAATGGCGGTATAATCGGATTCAATACATCAAGCGGTTGGGCAAAATTTCGCACGAAGGCATATTCATAGGTGAAAATATCGCCAACATATAGCAGGGCAAAGAATAATACCCCAAAAATCACCCATAACCCGCCTAAACTGCGTTCTTTTTGTGCTTTAGGACGAATGAGCCACCACCACAATAAACTCACGATGAATTGGGCAAGAACCAGCGCAATCCCCGCGACTAAGCCTGTTAAGCGTGTGCCGATGACGATGAATAACATGGCAGTGAGCATCCACACCCAACCGCGCACACCTGCATCGAATAAGCCGATGAATCTGCGGGCATAATGACGGGTGGCGGGGAGTAGGGGGAGTAGGGTGGCGACCATTGTCGGTGCGACCAAGAGGGTGTAATCGCTACTAGACCGTCCTGCGATGGCATTGGGTAGGGCGAGCAAAGAAAGTTGCAAAAACAGCAACGCGCCAAATCCCAAACCGCCCCAAAATGTGATGAGGGATTGGTCGGCAGAGACTTCTTGCGCGGTGGGTTTATTAATCGGTTGGCTGAGGTGAGCAATGGCGCTGATGACAACTGTGACGATGGATAAAATCAGTTGCACATTCAGATAATTCGCGCCCCATGATGGGTCTAGGGTGTTGCCATAAGCGCGGAAGATTTGGTCTATGGCGAAAGCGAGAATCATCATCGGCGCAAAAATGCGTCCACGATGGCGGATGACCATCACGATATACAATAAGCCACCCCCCAAGACCAACGCCGCGCCCGTCATATCGGGGCGTAGTAGCTCCATATTCGCCAGCATCCAATAACGCCCAAATGCGGTGATGCCTGCCGCGATGATGATAATCGGGCGCAACCCTGCGAGGAAAATCCCCAATGCAGGCAACGCCAACATATACACCAAAAATGTGGCTTCGGCGTTGGCGGTAGCTGGATTGACCAAACCGATGAGGGTGGGGTCAAGTTGAGCGGGATTGATGGTGGGGAATAGGCTGGCGCTCCCCAGACGGGCATATAATTCACCTAGCACGAAGCGCAAGGCTTGTATAAAGAATAATCCGACCAGTGTCGCCTCTATCAGGGCGAAAAAAGGGTGATTTGTGGTTAGAAATGACCGTAAGCGACGCATTTATCCGTCCTTATTTAAGTTTCGGTAAAGAAAGTTGCTCATAAACACACTTTTGGGTGTATAATCTCACAAATTTATCACAAGAAAAATTGGGTGCAATGGTAGCACCCCGATTGGAGTATATCACTTGGAAACAGTAAAGACACTCCTACTTGGTGGCACAGTTGTCACCATGAACGACAAATTTGATGTGTTTTATGATGGCGCAGTGGCTATCAACGGACATCAGATTGTCGCGGTTGGCACACGCCAAGATATTGTAGCACGTTATCAGGCAGAAGAAGTCATTGATTGTACAGGAAAATTCATTTTGCCAGGGCTAATTAATGCCCATACGCATGTTCCGATGACCCTGTTACGCGGTTTGGCGGATGATTTGCGCTTGGATGTGTGGCTGATGGGGTATGTGATGCCCACAGAACGCGAATTTGTGAGCGAAGAATTTTGTCGGCTTGGCACAAAAATTGGTTGTGCGGAGATGATTCGGAGTGGTGTCACCACCTTTGCCGATATGTATTATCATGAAGCGGTTATCGCCGAGACGACCGCCCAAATTGGGATGCGCGGGGTATTGGGGCAAACGATTCTCAAATTTCCATCTCCCGATTCGGAATCGTATGAACATGCAATCGCGTATACGCGCAAATTTATTGAAGATTGGCGTAATCATCCCCTGATTACGCCTGCGGTTGCGCCTCATGCGCCGTATTCCAGCACCAAAGATATGCTGAAGCAATGCGCTCAGTTGGCGATGCAATATGATGTGCCAGTCCTCATTCATATCTCTGAGATGAAACAAGAAGAGGATGATAGTTTTGATGCGTATGGGATGCGGGTTGTCCCTTGGGTTAAATCGAGTGGGTTGCTGAATGCCAAAGTGTTGGCGGCGCATTGTGTGCATATCAACAAAGGGGATATGCAGACGTTGTATGAGAGTGATACGACTATCTCGCATAATCCATCCAGCAATCTGAAATTAGCGAGTGGCATCGCGCCTGTTACCGAAATGTTGGAAAATAAACTGACGGTTGGTATTGGCACAGATGGAGCCGCCAGCAATAATGACCTCGATATGTTTGAGGAAATGCGCCTAGCGGCAATCCTCGCAAAGACCGCCGCCAATGACCCGACTGCGCTCCCCGCCCGTCAAGCCTTGCTCATGGCAACACGTATGGGCGCACAAGCCTTGTTTTTGGGGGATGTGACGGGCAGTTTGGAAGCGGGTAAATATGCGGATTTGATTGTGGTGGATGCGGATACCTTGCATAACAGCCCCAAATTCAAACGGAATGTGGACGCGGTGTATTCGCAAATTATTTATGCCAGCAAAAGCACCGATGTGGCACATGTGATGTGTCATGGCAAATGGCTGATGCGTGACCGTGAATTGTTGACGGTGGATGTCCCCGAATTATTGGAGCAAGCGCGGGTTTATGCCGAAAAAGTGGATGAATTCCTCATCGCACATGAAGGTGATGTGTTGAAGAAACTCATCGCTGTGGGTGGTGTTGAACGCGCTGAAAGTTTTGAGGTGCAGGTCAAAGTGCGGATTAGCGACCCGAATATTGTGGAAAAATTGCTCAAGAGTCATGAGGTCGAAATTCTGCGTGAGACGCATTATCGCCAATATGACACCTTCTTCTTGTTCAATGCGCCCGAAATGGGGCGTGTGCGTTATCGTGAGGATGACAAACTGGATGAAAAGGGGAATGTATCCGAAGTGCGGGCGCGTTTGACTTATACCAGCCCAAATAAAGAACGCTCATTTAATTCCGCTATCTTGTTATCGCGCTCACGGTTTATTGCCCCTGCATCCCGCCCGTTGCGGTTCTATCGGGAATATTTCCAAGCCGCCAACATTGTGAATATCAGCAAGGAACGCAAACGCTGGCGCATTCATTATCAAGATGTGGTGTATTTTATCAATCTTGACCGCCTTTTGGAGACCGATAGCGATGAGATGTATCTCGAAATCAAGTCGCGCACATGGTCATTATCGGATGCGGAACACAAAGCCGAAGGCATCCAACGCATGTTGGGCGTGCTGGGCATTTCGCCAGAGGATTTTGTGTATAAGGATTATCTGGAATTGCAAAAAGAAACTGAATTGGGGTAAAAATGCGGTGGCGCATCACTCCGATGCGCCATTGTTTGTTTTAGCTTTGGATGATGCGGAAGGCTTGGTTGCCCCAATCAACATCATTAAAATATTGTGGATTGCCGAATTCATCGGTTGGCGCGGGGATAATAATCGCTTCGCCACCATTCCAGATGGAGAGTGTGCCAGTCGCATCCCAATTGAGATACGCTACACTCGCACCATCGGGTGAAATTTGGATACTATTCACACTCCATGAATTTTCATGTAAAAACGCTTGGAATTGTGTCTCTGGGTCGGTGACTGTATAGCTGAGTGTTTGATTTCCATTTACCACAATCATCGAATTTGCCAGACCTTCGGGTGTTTGAGTGTTGTATTTCATAGGCGCGGCACCGATTAAATCTTCACTGGTGCGCGTATTATCAATTAGGCGGAGTATGCCATTGGGATACATCACCGCGAACACTTCTTTATCGTTATAAGTGGTGATAAAAGTGGCGATGGATGATGGATTCATCTCATCCGTATCGAAAAAGACGCGATAACTATCTCCTTCACCCGTCACAGGATGATAAATGAAACTTTCGCCTGCGCGGTCGTCATAATACTCGAAAATTTGCAAATATACCCCTTCATTTCCCCATTGAACATCATGTGGGTTGGAATACACCATCGCAGGAGGTAAATCGGCAAGCACTTCTGTGGTGGCGGTTTCAATATCATAGACCACCAAGCTGTAAATTTCTGCAAAATTACCGGCTTTATCGAGTGTCGAGTAGGCTTCCGTCCATGCCAATTTTGTGCCATCGGGCGACCATTTTGGTGCAGAACGGCGCACCGCATAAAGCAGGGTTTCGGGGTCAGCATTGGCAGGTTGGGATGCAACAATGGTGTAGGTATCGGTGGCGAGGTCATAAATGGCGATGTCGGTGGGCAATTCACCTTCACCACCCCATGTACCAAACTCGTCTACCTTTTGTGCCACAAAGTCTATGGTGATTTGTGACCATGTGCGATAGACAAATTGTGTGCCTGCGGGGTTATAGTCGGGTCTATAGCTATAGCCTTCACCTGTGTTTAATTGAATCAATTCCCCATTTTGGAGTTTATAAATATTTTCGTAGGTGGATGCGAGTAACGGTATTTCCATGTTTTGGGCATGAATTGGCGCGATGGATAATATCAATAAACAGAACATGATTAGAAATGCGATTGTGCGTTTCATGAAATTCCTCCTCCTGAGAGAAACAAATCCTTCTGTAATGTATTGTAACATGGCTATGCTGTGGCACGGCTTACCGTCAAGATTGCGTATGGATTTCGGTGGTTTCTTTGCCATTCATACGCGGAAATGCTACTCCCCATATCAGCAAGGGGAGAAGGCTTAGGATGCCCGTCACAAAGCTGATGAGGCTGAGATTGTTGGCGACGCTACCATATAACAAAAGGGATAAATGTTCGCTGAATAGGGTGTTATTCAGCGTCAATAGGGGTGGGGTGATACTTTGATTGAGCGAATCTACCCACGCGCCATGTGCAAGGGTGCTGATGACGGTGATGAGTTGGAAGAAGGCTAAATCTAACGAAAAAACGCGCCCCAAATAGGCATCTGGGACACTTTTTTGAATTAAGACTTGGCTGTATGTCCAATTGACCGACCCACCCATCGCCCGTAGGATGAGCGCCATGCACACCATGAATAAGGTGGCACTCGCGCCGAGTACCAACCAGCCTAATAGTGACCATAAAAAGCCGATGAATACCAATTGGCGCATCCGTTTGATTGACCCATCATTCACTTTATTCAGCAAAAAGGGACCCAGCACCGCGCCAACCCCAAAGGCACTATACATAATCCCCAACGAAATTTGCCCGCCCATGCCGATGATAAAGACTTGAGTGGCGAAAATGGTCATTAGGGTATCCACATTGCCGATGCTGTTGCCGCCTTTGATGAGGATGGTCATCAGGGTGCTGGGATGTTGTTTTAGGTAGCGGACACCATTCATAAAACTGCCTTGTTGCCTGTGATGGTGTGTTTGGGGTGGTTTTTCGGGTTGGACATAATGAATTTGGCTGATGAGCCAACCTGCCAACGCAAAGGTCATGGCATCAATGATGAGGGCGATGGCTGTGCCAAATAAGGCGGCGACCACCCCACCAATCACCGCGCCTAAAGCCAACATTGCCGACCATGTAACGCTTGAGAGGGTGTTGGCGGCGACTAAATCTTTGGTCTGTACTAAGGCAGGTAATACGGCAGATTGACCGGGTTCAAAAAAGGCGGATAAGGCAAATTGAATGATAGTGAGCAGGTAAATGAGCCACAATTTATCGGGCGTATCGGCAAATAAAAATAGCAAAACCACACCCGTCCGCAACACATTGCAATAGATGAGAATTTTGAGGCGGTCAAAGCGGTCAACTAACACACCTGCGATGGGTCCGATGAGTAGGGGTGGTAAAAAGCGTGCGAGTAGGAAGATGCTTAGGGCTAACCCTGACCCATCAGCATAGGCAACAACCAACGCAGATAGGGCAATGGTATTAAACCAATCCCCCAGTAAACTGACGATTTGGGCAAACCATAACAAACGAAAATCTCGATTTTGGCGTAATAATGGCAAATAGGCGTTCAAAATGATTATCCTTAGTATCGAATGGAGACCATAGGATATGATACACTGTGAACAGATGGTTGTGCATATCCAAGAGGAGCGCCGTTGTTGTGAGTTTTTTTGACCGAATTGCCGAAAAATTAGGATTACGTCCAACAGAAGCCAGCGATAGCGCATCTGCAACAGGGCGCGAGACCTTACAAACCTTGTTGGAGCGGATGAAACGTTACAAACGCTCTGGTGATTATGATAAGGCACTTGAAGAGATTGACCGCGCCACCCAAATGATTAGCGGGTATCAGACGGCATTGGTGAATGAATCATTGCCATTTGCTTTGCGCTTGCATCGGGCAGATATTTTTACACAACAAAAACGTTATGATGAAGCCTATAATTTATTACTTGTTTTGCAAAATGAATCGGAGTCGCATAAACAAAAAGCATATTTGGCGTATGTGCTGATTGCATTAGGGGTACTCTCACAAGAACAATCTCGGTGGGATTTGGCACGCGATTATTATGAACGGGCGTTGCGTGTGGCAAAAGAATACAAATTGCTGGGGGCTGAAGGGCGCTCACAAGGGCATTTGGCAGATACTTATTTGCATGAGGGCAATGCCAGTTATGCGACTTATTTGCTTCAAGAAGCCATCCCAAAAATTAATACCAGTGGTGATATGGAACTGAGCAGTTATTTTGTGGGACGGTTGGGTGAGTCACTCCTTATTCAGGGTAAAAAAGCCGATGGTCAAAACTTGTTGGGGCGGGCGCTTCGGATTGCCGAACAGATGGAATATCGCCATTATCAAATTTTGTGGCGGACTGTCTTAGCCCAAGAAGCCATGCGTGAGGGTTTATATGATGATGCACGGCGCTTATTAATGAGTGTATTTGCCCAACTGACGGTGGGTAGTACGGTCAAAGATAATGTCCAAGCGATGAACATCTTATGCCGATTATGCAAGGTATGTTTGCGCCTGAATGATATTTCTGCCGCATTGGATTATGCCAACCAAGCATCTGAATTTGCCGATGGGTTATCATCCAAAGACAAATTGCTATTAGAGGCAACTTTGGGCATGGTGGCGCGTGCGGTGCATGATTATGAGGGTGCAATAGGACATTTAACGACTGCATTGAATGGGGGATATGCAGAACAAGTATGGACAGAAGGCGAACACAGTCCCGTTGAGGTGTTTCGCAATTTGGCGGTAGCCTATACCGAAAAAGGTGATTTTGCATCGGCACGCGCAACATTTGATAAGTCGCTGGTGTATGCCGAAAAGCAAGATGACCCGCTTGATATTGCCGCTATCCATCGGGATTTTGGCATTTTTTATATGCGCCAAAAAAATTTGGATGACGCGATAAAAGAATGGCAAATGGCATTGCGAATTTATGAAAATCGCGGGCAACATGCGCGGGTGGCGCGATTGTATTGTGATATTGCCCATTTTCGTAAGCAAAGTGGGCAATTCAAACGGGCTATGGCAGATTATCAAATGGCATTGCAAACCCTCAGTTCTGTGGATGACATCGAAACACGCGGGGTTATTTTGGCGAATACGGCGATTGCCTTTGTGGATTATAGCGATATGGAGACGGTTGATTCATTTTTCACCGAATCTATTCAAATTGCGGGGCAATTGGGTGATACATTGGCAGAATCCACACGGCGCGGGAATTATGGTTGGTTTTTATTGGTGACGGGCAAGCCCGACCGCGCTTTAGCGATGTTGGAACAAGCGGTGCAATTGAGCGAAAAATTAGGCTTAAAGACACAACTGGCGGTTCAGACGGATAATATCGGCTTGGTATATGATGAGATTGGTAATTATGAGCGGGCGATGTATTATCACGCCAAAGCATGGGAATTATTGGGCGGAATTGAAGAAACCCATTGGCGGGGCATCGTAAGTGCCAATTTAGGCGGAAGTTTGGTTTCATTACGCAAGCCTGCCGAAGCCCAAAAATTGTTGGATGCCGCCTTAGAGAGTGGTCGCCAACATGATGATAATGAGGTGATTATCCGCGCCCTTGTGGGATGGATACGACTTGTCATGAAATCGGATGATAGTCGCTTATCCGCGTGGTTAGATGAGGCACAGAGTCGTGTTGAATTGCTTCAATCGCGGCGTTTGATGGGGGATGTATATGCGCTTCGCAGTCAATATGAAGCGCAAAAGGGCAATATAGACGCATCGCGGTTGGTATGGGATAAAGCGCGTGGGATATTCAAATTATTGGGGTCGCCATTTGCGGATGTGATGCCTGAGTGGTTATCTGGCATATAAAACTTGTTGGATGTGTTTATCGTATAAGAAATAGGGGCATTCTTTGTCCCATCTGAATACAAAATCAAAAGGAAATCATCATGACAAGCGAAGACATACTTTCTGGCGAGTCTTTATTCAAGCATGTGCAAGTTTTGGCGGATGATATTGGTCCGCGCCCTGCGGGGCATCCACAAGAGGAACAAGCACGGCATTATGTGCGCGGAAAATTAGAGGCATTTGGCATTACGGATGTCGAAACGATTCAATTTGATACGATAGATTCGTGGGGCTATGGTTTGATTGGGTCTGTTGGGGCGGGATTGATTGGGAATTTAATCGGAAACCGCATGATTGGTGGTGCATTGGCTTTGCTGGGATTGCGCGAACATTTGGCGACTATCACCGCACAAAAAAATATCCTTGCGCCATTATTTCCCAAACGCGAAGGCGGTACGGTCATCGCCAAAATTGCGCCTGTGGGGGAAGTGAAGCATAAAATTGTGCTGATGGGGCATGTGGATAGCAATAAAAATCGCAAAAGTTTTTCGCCTGATGGAAAAAAGTTATTGCTCCCCTCATCTACATTGATGACGGCTGGGTTATCGCTCAATTTGTGGGCATTGCTCACGGGTCAGCAAAGTTTTCGGCGTTGGGCGGGCGGATTACTGGGCTTTGCGTTATGGCGGTTATTAGAAGATGAACGTGCTGAGTATATAGACGGCGCGAATGATAATGCCAGTGCGGTGGCGTGTGTATTGGGGCTTGGTGAACATTTTGCAAACTCCCCCCTACAAAATACAGAAGTTTGGTCAGACTGCGTGCTACGAGACAAAATTCTCAGTAGGTTGGTTGGTATGATCGTCAAAGTGTTGCGTTTGCAAAAGCTGGTCACGCAAGATAACGTTGCGACGTAGCCTAATAGGGAGTAGTTCCTCTATCAATAAAAACAGCCCATGCAAAGGTATCATAGCTTAGCTGCGGCAACAAGAAGGTTGAAGTAAATTCACCTATGATGCGCGACGCGTAACGATAGTATGTACGCGCCTTGATCAACATACCGCTTTGTCCTAGGAGTCTATGATGGTTTCGTCGCCATCTAGAAATATGTAATTTGGGACTGAGCAGACCCCCAGGGTAGGGGACGATGAAGCTAGAAGCTCGATT